>JANPAP010000063.1:0-11716 GCA_031429975.1 Chitinophagaceae bacterium | reverse complement strand
GGTAACCGTACCCAAATTTCGAAGCAAGATATATTAGTTCCACTTTACCAAATCAAAGAAATTATTATTAATAAACACAATGGGCTTTTTTTGCACCTAGCAGATAATTTAATAAACAAAGTGCATCTGTTTGGTTTGCATTTTGCTTGTTTAGATATCCGGCAGGAAAGTACAGAACACAGCAAAACATGGGATATAATTGCACAACAATCATCCGCAATTCCAACAGATTATACAGCGCTATCTGAAGATGAAAAAATTAATATACTGATAAATGTACCGGCTGCAACAACAGAAATTATTTTTGAAAACCCGGTGCTTGCCGATACAATTGCATCTATCAAAGCCATAAAAGCTATTCAACAATTTAATGGCGAAGCAGGTTGTAACCGGTATATCATCAGCCAATGCCAAACAGCATTAAATGTGATGGAAGTTTATGGATTATTTCTTTACAGTGGTTGGCAAAAAGAAAATTTAAGTGTTGATATTATTCCGCTTTTTGAAACGGTAGACGACCTGCAACATGCTGCCACCGTAATGAAAACCCTTTACAGTAACGAAGTGTATGCAGCACATTTAAAAAACAGGCAGCAACGTCAAACCATTATGCTGGGCTTTAGCGATGGCACAAAAGATGGTGGCTATATGATGGCAAACTGGGGTATTTACAAAGCCAAAGAAGAGCTTACCAGCATTTCAAAAGAGTTTAATATTGATGTAGTATTTTTTGATGGCCGTGGTGGTCCCCCATCAAGAGGCGGTGGTAAAACGCAAAAGTTTTATGCTTCTATGGGAAAAAATATTTCGAACAAAGAAATTCAATTAACCGTACAAGGGCAAACCATCAGCTCAAAATTTGGCACTGTAGATGCGGCCCAATTTAATATGGAGCAATTATTAAATGCAGGAATTGGCAATGAACTTTTTAACAGCCGTGATAAAACCATGGAAGCAACTGAAGAAATTTTGTTGCAACAATTGGCCGACACCAGTTATAAAAAATACCGTTCCTTAAAAGAACATCCTTTGTTTACAGATTATTTATCACAAATTAGTCCGTTAAAATATTATGGCGAAACCAATATTGGCAGCCGCCCTGCTAAAAGAAATGCCGATAGTAAACTTAGCTTAAAAGATTTAAGGGCCATCCCCTATGTTGGAGCATGGGCGCAGGTTAAACAAAACATAACTGGATATTTTGGTGTGGGTACAGCATTAAAGGAAATGGAAGACGATGGTAAATTTGAACAACTAAAACTATTGTATAAAAATTCTTTGTTTTTTAAAACCCTGCTCGATAATTGTGAGATGACCATTATGAAATCATTTTTTCCACTAACCGAATATTTGTCAAAGGATAAAAAATACAGCGAACTTTTCAATGACATTCAGGATGAATTTTTGCTTTCTAAAAAATATATTCTAATGCTTGCCGGCCGTACCGAAATCATGAGTGATTATCCGGTAGACCAGTTGTCGATCACCATGAGAGAACGAATTGTACTGCCTTTATTAACCATACAGCAATATGCTATAATGAATATCCGTGAAATTGAAGATGGGCAACAAGAGGCAGATTTAAAACCGGTTTACGAAAAACTAATTGTACGGTCATCCTTTGGCATTATCAATGCCGGCAGAAATTCTGCCTGATGCAAATGAATATTTAATTTATTTTTAGCGGTAATTCAATTGCTGCTATTTTCAGGATAAATCTTTTGGTATTTTTTAAAAGCCATCTACATTTTTCCCATAACCATAATAGGGCCTTTTGGTGCATCGTTGGGTTGGTTGCTTTCAGTTTCAAGCGATACTGCAAAAGCTTCGGCACGTCCAAAACTTTTCATTTTTTGAATACGAAATTTATCCCCTTTTTTTGAAGTAAGGATGACACCGGCATCTACTGGTTTACCATCAACAATTGCCCAAACCTGGTATTGTTTTCCTTTTGGTGCATCGGGTAAATTGCTGGGATCAATAAAAACCTCGCCGGTGTTTTTCATCCAAAATATTTTTGCAGCAGCATCGGGTGCTGGCTCCAATCCATTTAAAGTTACTGGCTGGCTGTACTTACTTTGCACTACTTTCAAATCGTTTTCCATTGCCCTTGCTTCTTGTTGTAATGCAATGCTGGCCTCATTACTGTATTGCAATGCAGCCTCCGAGTTTTTATTTTTATTAAATAAAATCACATTTAAAACTATACTTCCGGCCAACAATATTACCGAAGCCGCCGCAGTATATTTCCCGTAAAATGAGTACTTATTTTGAGTTGTTCTAATAGCCCCGATAGTATTGCCAATGGGTACTACAATGGCTTTTTCCGAATTGTTTTCATTTATTCTTACAAATATTTTTTCTTTTATAGATGCACTTGGTTGCAGTTTGTTGGCTTGGATATAAACATCCATTCCATCCATTATTTCATTCAGCTCATTGGCTACTTCGGGGTATTGTTCAGCCCAATGCAACACTTGCTTTGATTCTTGCTCATCGGCAAGCCCCGTTGCATATAGCTCCAATAAACCAGATGATATAATGTTATTTATTTCCAAATCAGGTGGATTGCATTTTTTTTCTTAACTCTAAAATTGCAGAGCGCATTTTTGTTTTTACAGTACCCAATGGGATACCCAGGTTTTTCGAAATTTCATCTTGTGTAAAGCCATTAAAATAAGCCAAATCGATTATTTGTTTTTGATCGGGTTTTAAAAAATCAAGTTGCTTGCTTAACCCAATACCATCAAATTTTTCAATACCGGAATTTGCGTCCTTAATATTATTTACGGAGTTTTCATCACCCGAGATTTTTTGTTGCTTTTTAAAACTCTTGCTACGCAATGTATCAATGCTTAGATTTCGGGTAAGGTTCAGCATCCAGGTGTATAGTCTGCCCTTTGATTTATCATAACTGTGAAAATTGTTCCAGATTTTTATAAATGCTTCTTGCAAAATATCTTCCGCCAATTCACGATCTTCTACTAAACGGAATATTACTGCATTCAATGCGGCCGCATAATGATCGTATAGGTAACTAAATGCCTGCTGGTTTTTTTGTTGTAACAAAATAACCAACTCTTCTTCTAAATATTTTATTTCTGATCCCAATAAATACTTTTTAATATAAGTTGAACGAAAATAGAGTATTTTAAAATAACTTTCACTAATCAAAAATATCACACAGGATGCTGCAAAAATCGGTTCCAGTTTTATTAACGCATAATATAAGAAGTACGATCGCTTTTTACGATTGTAATTTTGGATTTAAGGGAAAAAACATGGGCAGTTTTGCAAACATACAAAACGGAACTGCTGAAATAAGGTTTGAATTGGTTAGCAGCAAACAACCTTTTTATATAGCTGGCTGTTTAATAAAAACAAGAAATATTGAAGACTTATACAGCATCCTTTCAACAAAAGATATCATCTATCCGCAGGGCAAATTAATGGATGTAATGAACGGAAGAAAATCATTTACGGTAAAAGATAATAACGGACATTTGATCCGTTTTGAAAATTAACAACCCCAATAAATGAATGAGGTAAACATTCGACCAATTACAGCAAAAGACAATGCAGCACTCGCTTTTATTGTACGTAATGCCCTTAAAGAATTTAAGGCAGATAAACAGGGCACCGTTTATTTTGATGAAAGCACAGATCATTTATTTGAGTTGTTTCAACAAAAAAAATCAGCCTACAATGTTATTGAAATTAATGGCAAAGTATTGGGTGGCGCTGGTATTTATCCTACAGCAGGATTACCCGACGACACTTGCGAACTGGTAAAAATGTATTTGGCACCCGAAGCAAGGGGCAAAGGATTTGGAAAACAATTACTGCAAAAAAGCAGCAGCATTGCAAAAGAATTTGGATTTGCAAAAATCTACCTGGAATCGATGCCCGAACTGGCAACGGCTATTGGCATGTACCAAAAAAATGGATTTACTGCATTGCAAAAACCTTTGGGAAACAGTGGCCATAGTGGCTGTGATATCTGGATGATAAAAATTTTGTAATTACTGCGCTAATAACATTTCAACTTCATACACCGGGCTGAATAAATATATTTTTCCTGTAGCCAGTTCTTTACATTTAAACCGTTTTCTTACCTGCTCCATTTTTTGAAAAACCCGATCGCCTTTTATTTTAAAATGACTGTTGGCAGGCAAATTTTCTATCAACAAAACAGCTGCAGATTTTTCATCGTATAAATACAATACCCTTAAAAGTGCGGTGTCGGCGCAACTGCTTGCTGCAGGATTTTGTAATGTTTTCAACAATGTTTTATGAATATCGGCAGGAAAGATTTTTTTCAACAGAAACTGTGCAAGTATTTTACTGTATTCGTTTTTCCACTCGGCTCCATGTGCCTGCACCCTGTGCCCAAAACGTTCGTAGGTAAATAAATGAGCCAACTCATGCAACAGCGTTATTAAAAATGCATATTTATTTAGATTACCGTTGATACTGATCCGGTGATTTTTATCGGCATGCGAATTTCGGTAATCACCCAATACAGTACTACGTTCTCGGGTAATGGTTAAATGTACTTTATAATGCAACAGGTAATGATACACATCCTCAAAACTCCCTTCCGGTAAATACGATTTTAATTGATGGAGTGGCGCTTCCTGTTTAGCCATTTTTTTGTTGATTCAATTTACTGGCAACCTTTACTTCTATTGCAAGATAAATCAGGTATAAAAACATCGATGCAAAAATTGAACCCTTACTGTAATTTTCTTCAAGTGCAATTACATAAATGGCAATTGCTATTACGCAGATGATCATTTTAATCATCATACCCCCCATTACACTTCTTATAAAAACATTGGGGTTAACATTTTTTATCGCTTTTTTTTGCATCAGATAAGCCATCAGGCTAATGATAAAAAATAAGGAGTTGGCAATAATCATAACCAGGTAATCTATTCCATAATTTGCCAACCAGTTTTTGCCAAAAAAAAAGAAATTATTAAAAATTATAAACAACAATATAAAAGGGATAAAATCTTTGCGTTGGTTTTTCATTTATTTATTTTGATAATTTAATTACTGGCCACCTGGTCCATTTCCGAATTTAATTCTACCACATTGGCACCCATATGGCAATTGCCATTAAAACTTGCAGTGGGTTCCACTTCCAGTTTACCGGTATAAATTTCGCCGGCAACATTACTCTTGCCTCTTAATTGTAACAGCTCCTGAATTTTTAATTTGCCCGTTACCCTTCCCATAACGTCGGCTTGCAGGCCGGTAACATCTCCTTTAACCATGCCATCCTGCCCAATTAAAACTTTTGCTTTGGATACCAGGTTACCTATCAAAGTGCCGTCAATTCTGATATCTCCACTACTTTCTATATCGCCGTTTATAACAGTACCTGCTCCAATAATGGTGGTGCTGCTAATCGGTAATTCATCAGTTTTTGATTTTGAATGAAACATAATTTTTAATTTTTTAATGCTGAAATAATTAGATAGCCCTTTTAATTTTGATGAAAATCTGAAACTCAATTTCTACTCTTCAATATTTTCCAGTTTTGGCATATCCAGTTTGTTGGTATCTAATTTCATCGGGTTGCCCGATAACACTTTTTTTAAATCATCCAGATATTGTTGTTTATATTTTAAAGCCGTTTCAATAGAATCTGTACGGATTTTCAATAGCCGAAATTCCCTTACTTGTTTTGCATCGCCATAACCAACTCCCGGTAAATAATATTTAATGGGCGTAAATACAATTAATGCAACTGTAAAAACAGTAATTAATACAAACATACTGCTGATAACAATATAAACACTTAAACGGCTTAATCGAAACTTTACCACCTCCTCATAAGTGTCCTCATTCATCAACACCAGCCGGTAACGATTTCTTAATCTTTTTAATGTAGTATTTGTATCTAAGCCACTCATAATTCTTTATTGGATGTTAAAATTAAGAAACACAACGCATTCTAATTACTTATTGCTAAAAATATCCGATATTTAGCCGCATTAATTTAAGCTTTCAAGAATGATTAATCGGATTTTATTTTTGATAATACCCATATTATTGGTTGCAGCTATTTTCAACCATGCTTTTGCACAACCAGCTTGGACAATAGACCTGTTGGACAAACAAAAAAAGCCGGAGAAATTTGAAGAACGCAAATTAGGGTCGGAAAAAATGGCTGAAAAAAAATTCACCTGGTTCCGCCGTTTTGTTCAAAATAATTTTACCCATTACAATTATTATTACAATGCCAATAATAAAATTAATGCCGTATTAGAAAGAGCCAAGGCTGCACAAAAAGATGATTATACCAAGCTGCTGGCTTACTACCCTTTTAGTTTTGAAAATACTGCCAATCAAAAAACAGAATTAGACTCGGTAATTTACAAAGCAACTGCCGGTATTTTATTACACGACCTTCGCAACGACTGGATCGACAATATGTACCTATTAATGGGTAAAGCATATTTTTTAAGAAAGGATTTTGATACCGCCGCAGCAACTTTTCAATTTATCAATTACAATTTATATCCACGCAAAAAAGACGAAGATGATAGCAGGGTTGTTGGTACAACAGAAGCCGCCAGCAAAAGCAAGATCAGTATTGCTAACGACGAAAAACAAAATATCATTCAAAAAGTTACCGGCCTGCCACCCAGCAGAAATGATGCATTGATTTGGTTAACCCGAACCTTGATTGAACAAGATGAATTGGGCGAAGCTGCCGGCATTATCCATACATTACAAAACGATCCTAATTTACCCAAGCGTTTACAAAACGATTTAGATGATATAAATGCGTATTGGTTTTATAAACAAAATATTTACGACAGCGCTGCGGTGTATTTAGAAAAAGGACTTAGTAATGCTGATAATAAACAAGACAAAGGCCGTTCGGAATTTTTGCTTGCACAGTTATATGAAATCACCAAACAGTATGAAAAAGCCAGCGACTTTTACAACACCGCATCAATACATACCACCAATCCTTTATTAGATATACATGCCCAATTGAATAATGCCAAAATGCGAAAAGGCAATAATAGTAAGGAACTCGATCGGGGTATTGATAATTTAATTGGCCTTACAAAAAAAGATAAGTTTGAAACCTATCGGGATATTTTATATTATTCTGCCGGCGATTTAGCCATGCTAAAACCCGATACAACCCAGGCTGTTACACTGTTTACAAAAAGCTACCAGCTTAATGCAAACAATGTAGTTTACAAAAACAAAGCTTTTTTACAATTAGCAGATATTGCTTATAATCGCAAGCAATATAAAATTGCTTATAATTTTTACGATAGTTTACAATCGGGCGATACAACGCTAAAAGCCGATTTAGCAAAAATTCAAAACAGGCGAAATGCTCTTTCAAAAATTGTAGAGAAAATTTATATTTTAGAAAGAGAAGACAGTTTACAAATGGTAGCCGCAATGTTGCCTGCAGCCAGAGAAGCGTTTGTAAAAAAACTGGCAAAAAAACTCAGAAAAGAAAAAGGATTAAAAGAAGATGACAACAGTTCCGGCAATACTGATCCACTGATAAGTTTTGATAAAGATAAGAATACCCCGGTTGATTTATTTTCGAACAACAATAAAACTGGTGAATGGTATTTTTATAATGCCAATTTAAAAGCAAAAGGTTTTAGCGACTTTAAAAAGAAATGGGGTGTAAGAACCAATGCCGATAATTGGCGCAGAAAAAGTGCTGCTGCACTACCGGTAACATCCAGAAACCCTGATAATATTAGTCCGATGGGTAACATGAACCCTGATGATATTGACAGCAAGCCACTGCCAGAAGATAGTAAAAAAGAAAAATCAAAAGATGATTTTAAAGGCAAGGATAATAACCAGTCTGCAAATAAATCATCTTCCGATGTCGGAGATCCAGCACAACCCGAAGACATCAGCTACGAAGGCCTGATGTCGAATTTACCCCTGACACCTGAACTAATTAAAAAAAGTAATACACAGATTGCAGAAAATTTATTTGAGCTGGGAAAACTGTTTAAAAATGAATTAGAAGATTACCAGGAAGCTGTTGCAAGTTTCGAAAAATCATTACAACGTTTTCCCGATTCCTTGTATGATGGTGAACTTTATTTTAACCTGTTTTATTGTTACAATAAATTAGGGCTTACGGATAAAGCAAATTTTTATAAAAATTTATTAAACAACAATTTTGCAGAAAGCCATTCTGCTAAATTGTTGAATAACCCTGCTGCTGCAAAGCCATCAGAAAAAAATATTGCTGGCACAAAAAGGTATGAAGCTATTTACAATTTATTTATCGAAGGTAAATTTGAAGAAGCCCTTTCCGAAAAGAAAAATGCAGATAGTTTATTTGGAAATAATTTTTGGAGCCCTCAATTACTTTACATCGAAGCCGTATATCATGTAAAACAAAAAAATGATAGTGCCGCAATAATTGTTTTGCAAAATATTGGTACGCTCTATCCAACATCGCCATTAAAACCCAAGGCCGACCGACTGGTTGAAGTGTTAGGCAGAAGAAAAGAAATTGAAAAATATTTAACGGATCTGGAAATAACCCGGCTTAAAGAAGATGAAAAAGTAAAGATAGAAGAACAGCGAAAAGCGATGGTAAGAAATGATTCAACCTTAATTCAATCGCCTAAATTTTCTGATAGTACAAAGGCAATTGGAAATGGAACTGATACCGCAGCGTTGAAAAAAGATACGCCTGTAACCCCCGTTGTTAGCGGCCCTTATACTTTCAATGCTACTGCAGCACACAAGGTAGTAATGTTGCTAGACAAGGTTGATGTAACTTATATTGGAGAAGCAAAAAATGCATTGGCCAGATATGCCAGCGATAATTTTAGAGCCGCTCAATTAACCGTTAGCAGGGATACAATAGATAATAATTACGCCCTGATTATTTTTAGCCAGTTTGCAACGGCAGATGAAGCACTGCAATTTTTATACAAAGTAAAAAAGGCTGCACCCGATGAAGTTTCCTGGTTGCCGGCAAATAAATTTTCGTTCCTGATAATTGATGATGCCAATTTACAACGATTAAAAAATACAAAAGATGTAACGGGTTATAAAAACCTGTTGAATATTCAATACCCAGGATTAATAAAATAGAAATAATAGCCGTGAATAATAAAAGTGCAACTACATCTATGAAGCAATCAGTAAAAATATTATGGAAATTATTTTTTGGAGGATTGCTTACCGTAATCATAATTTTTACTCTTGCCAATTTTGGTTTGTTTGGAAAAATGCCATCCTTAAAAGATTTAGAAAATCCGGAGGCCGATCTGGCCAGTGAAATTTACACATCCGACAATGTGATGATGGGAAAATATTATGCAGAAAACCGCAGCGAAGTAAAATATCATGAAATATCGCCCAATATAATTAATGCTTTAATTGCTACAGAAGACGAAAGATTTAAAGAACACTCGGGCATTGATGGTAAAGCGGTAGCAAGAGTTGTTTTTACTGCAGGATCACAAGGTGGTGGCAGTACCCTTACACAGCAATTGGCAAAAATGATGCTTGGTCAGGGCAAGGGAAATTTTATTACCCGTGGCTTTCAAAAAATAAAAGAATGGATTGTAGCTGTAAAACTGGAACGCAATTTTACTAAAGAAGAAATCATTACGCTTTACCTTAATCGGGCACCCTGGGGCAATAATTACGGCATCCGAAATGCTTCCCGTACTTATTATCAAAAGGAACCTGCCGATTTAAATATTGAAGAAGCGGCAGTGTTGGTGGGCATGTTAAAAGGTTTTATTTACGACCCCGTTCGGCATCCAAAAGCCTCTATTGACAGGCGTAACACGGTTATCGACCAAATGAAAAATGCCAATTATCTTACAACCGAACAAGCCGTAAAATTAAAATCAAAACCACTTATCACCAATTATAAAAAGCCTGATGAATCTTTAGGAATCGCTCCACATTTCAGGGCAGTACTTGCCGAAAGAATGAAGGAATGGTGTAAAACTCATACCAATCCTAAAACAGGCGAAAATTATAATTTATACCGGGATGGACTAAAAATTTACACCACAATCAATTCTGTAATGCAGCAGTATGCCGAAGAATCGGTGATACAACACATGCCGGTAATTCAACAAAAATTAAATAGCTCTTTAAAATATAATGCCGATAAAATGTGGAAGGATCATGAGAATGTTATTGAACAAGCCATGAAAAATAGTGAGCGTTGGAAAAATTTAGTGGAAGATGAAGTAAGTGTTGAGGATATTAAAAAAACATTTTTAGTTCCTGTAAAAATGAAAATTTTTGCATGGAATGTTAAACGGGAAGCCGACACGGTATTAACGCCGAGAGATTCGATAATTTATTACAAGCAACTTTTGCAAACTTCTTTTGTTGCAATGGACCCCAAAACCGGCGAAGTAAAATGTTGGGTTGGCGGCATCGATTTTAAATCGAATAAATACGATCATGTTACTGCTCAAAGACAGGTTGGCTCTACCTTTAAACCCTTGCTGTATTCGTTGGCAGTGCAGGATGCCGGTTATACTCCACAAACTTATATTCCCGGCGGGCCTTTAACCCTTTCTGGCAAAACCATTAATACCGGTGGTGGTACCATGGCTTATTGTTTAGCAAAATCATTGAATGGTGCAGCCTGGCATTTAATGGCCACCATTGGTGTAAAACGCACGTTGGAATTTGCTGCACAGGTGGGCATAAAAACAAAGCTTCCACCCTATCCATCCATTGCATTAGGCGCTGCAGAAATTCCGATGTTGGAAATGCTGCAATCCTATACCATGTTTCCTAACAAAGGCTTTAATACCGAACCCATTTATATTTCGAGAATAGAAGATAAAAACGGCAACCTCTTACAAGAATTCACATCAGAAACCAAACAGGTATTAAACGAGAACAACGCTTATACCATGGTAAAATTGATGGAAGGTGTGGTGGAGTTTGGCACTGCCAGATCTTTAAATAATTATTCGATTGATGTAGAGAAAGCGGGTAAAACCGGTACCACACAAGGTAATGCTGATGGCTGGTTTATTGGATACACCCCTGAATTAATTGCAGGCACCTGGGTAGGTTGCGACGATCCTTTTATAAGAATTTACTCCGGAACCGGTGGTGGTAGCGAAATGGCCTTACCTAAATGGGGCTACTTTATGGAAAAGGTATACAAGAATAAAAAATTACCCTACGGACAAATTACAAAATTTGAAGAGCCAGCCGCATTCTTAAATGATCCTATTTATGCTGATGAAACTTTTGCAAATCTTGTAAATAAAGGCGACAGTACTTTATACGATGACCAGGGTAATGGCGATGCAGGAGATTTTATTATGGCTCCATCCGAAGATTTAAACAAACCAGAACCAGGATCGGCAAACCTTAAAAAAGCAACTGCCGAAAAACCGAATCCAACAACAATAAATCCTGCGGATAAAAAAAGTGATAAGCCAGCAACTATTACAACTCCGGTTAAAACACCTGTACTAAAACCCGACGATAAAACTAAAAAGCAAATAGCACCTGAAAATCCCAAAAAGCAAAATGATTATTGAGGAAAATTGAAATTGAGTTGAGAATTTTCGGAGAAATATTACAGGCAAAAATCAAAGCACTATCTTCAACAAACTCTTTAGGAATTAATAAATTGTTGCCATAAAAAAATTAAAGCACCCTAATATTGGGTGCTTTAATTTTTAAGGAGAAATAT
>JANPAP010000062.1:0-2290 GCA_031429975.1 Chitinophagaceae bacterium | reverse complement strand
TCCGGGAAGTTGGAGTAGCTGGTTGCTATTTCTCCCTGCGTGGCTGATGATGGTATTTTGCAATTGCTGACCCAAATTATTTAAAATCCTCACCGAGTATTTGCCCTCGGGTTGGTTTTTAAATTGCAGGTTGATAATACCCCCTTCAACTGGGTTTGGCGAAAGGCTAAAGCCCGGCTTGACATTGCCAGCTACTAATTTTACAATACTGCTATACCTAATCTCTCCGGTAATGCCCACACTTTTTATGCGGTAAAACCAGGTTTTCAGGGCAATATTAGCATCGGTAAAGCGGTACTGCGATGTTGGGTTATTATTACCGGTTGAACTTACTGTTCCTGCTGTTACAAAGTTCCGTCCATCGGTGGAGCGTTCCACTTCATAATAGTTGATCCTGTTTTCTGCAGCAACTTTCCAATCTACCAACACATCGGTTCCATTGCGGTTGGCAGCTATGCTGATAAAGCTGAGCGGTAAAGGATTGGATGCAGTAAATACTATTTTAAAGCGGTTGCTATCTGCTGATGCAGTATTGGCGTCTACCGTAAAATTGATTGTATTAGTAGAGTTTAAATCTAGGGGAGTATTGCTGTTCAGGTAACTGTCCTGTAACATAGCAATCAAACCGGTAGTACCCAGGTTTTGAGGAACAAACTCAAAACTATAAGATTTTTGTTGAAGGTTCCATAATTTAAAGAAGATTGTATCCTTACTATTGATGGTCAGTCGGCCCTCAATTACAAGCGTTTTATCTCCCTTGGCAATGCCAAAATTTTCGCCAGAATTAGCCAATTTTAAAGCATCATCCGCATCAACAGCATTGGCATATCCATTATCAAAAACCACCACATTGGCATCATTGATTTCTGAGCTAGTACCAGTATTCGTATACAGCCTACTATCTAATTTAACCAGTTGATTTAACGGTACCGTTGGCCGGAATCCCAGTGTGCCATTGCTGCTAATTTTAGCATTTTCATTTAAGGTAACCGTACCCGAACTGGCTCCTGCCTGAACAAAGTAAGCCTGTCCGCTTTGTATGCTGATATTGGGTAGGCCCAACACAAAACTTCCTCCCCCAATCAAAGTTTGAAAGCCGTTTGTATTACTAAAGGATTGGTAAATCCCCAGACTACTGCTGGTTGCTGATCCTTTTTTAGAATCCCATATATAAAACTGATTATTTATGCCAGCTGAGCGGTTTAGTTTAGTAAAGTCAATGGCAGATGGATATAAATTACCAATCAATCCAAAACTATTGGCAGGGATTATTTCTGAATTTAGATTACCTTGATAAACTGTACCGGTTGTTCTTAATGTGGTAGCCGAACTGTTACTGATTAAACCACTAATACCTTGTGTTCTGTCACCTCGTACATATAAAAAATAACCATTTTTGGTTGATAAGGCTGTATTGGTTGATGGCATTCCTTCCCAAATATTAGATAATACATTATAACTCAATAATGCCGGATAAGGACTGGTATTATCAAAACCAGCTGCTTGAGCCGATGATAAACTACCTATACCGGTTATTTGTGTACCAAAACCTGGTTTACTATTTTGTAAAGACGAATTGCCTTCCTGCCATGCCTGATTAAAGGTTTGAGAACCTGCAGTTGGAACAGATAATAATCGCCAGCTGCGGAACCCGTTATTGGGGATATATCTTTCAACAGTAACATTGGTAGCACCGGTTAAAGCACCCAAAATTTTGCCCAATGATGCCGTACCTGTATTGGTAGACCGGAAGGTTACCGATTGCCCATTAAAGTTGGCAGTACCACCAACGGCTACATCAAAAGTATTTGTTGGATCAACAGTAAGGGTACTGGTTGCATTCATCAATAAAGAACCTAATAAGGAAAAATCTATATTTAAAATGGCGTTTGCCCCTGCTGCAATTTCAATAGCATCTGTTGGCAAGGGAACAGAACCACAGGTCCAACGGGCAATATCTGTCCAATTACCGTTTCCGGTAAAACTGTTAACGCCCAATATTATCGTTAATCCATTAGAGGTGGCGGTGGTAGCTGTTAAGCAAGTGCCACCCGTAACCGTAATATCACAGGTAACCACATTACCATTGGCAAGGCTTGAAGTTGAATACGTATTGGAAGCTGAAGACTGCACACTGCCTGCACCAATCTTAAAATTATAGTTGATCGTTCCGCCGCCGGTATTGTTGGCCGTAGCGGTTATTGTTACCGATGTGCCCGAGCAAACGGTTGTTCCCGGATTAGCCGCAATGCTTACTGTTGGGGTTACCAAAATGCACAAAACAGTTGTA
>JANPAP010000061.1:0-2610 GCA_031429975.1 Chitinophagaceae bacterium | reverse complement strand
ATTGACCAACATCATAGATGAATCTGTATATTTATTTCAGCAACGGTCCCTTGCAGGAGACGTTGTTGAGAACACTAGGGCTTCATTGTATAGCGATATCAAAACCAACGACAAACAGACAATAATTAAAAAATAAATTGTATGACAAATAAACTTTTTCCTTGCTTGTGGTTTGACGGACAAGCCAAAGTTGCAGCAGCATATTACTGTTCTATTTTCAAAAACTCAAAAATAGTTTCTGAAAATCCGATGGTTGTAATTTTTGAACTTAACGACACAAAATTTATGGCATTAAATGGAGGACCACTATATAAGTTTTCGCCAGCGAACTCATATGTAATTACTTGCGAAACACAAGAAGAAATTGATCATTATTGGGAGAAACTTGGCGAAGGTGGAACTTATAGTAAATGCGGTTGGCTTGATGATAAGTTTGGTGTGTCTTGGCAAATTGTTCCTTCAATTTTAGGGAAATTAATGAACGACCCAGAAAAAGCACCAAAAGTAATGTATGCTTTTATGCAAATGACCAAATTTGACATTGAAAAATTAATTAACGCTTAAAAATTATAGCACAAATTAATCCTTACATTAACTTATGCCGATGTTGGTCTTATTGATTGATCAACATTATAGATGAATCTGTATATTTTTAAAAAAAATTAAATGGTTAACGCTTTGTTTGTTGATAAATAAAACCAACAAAGGCCTAACCTGCTTTTTAGAAAACGTTTCTGCAAACAAAAAAGCTCCTCAATAAAGGAGCTTTTAAAGAAATAAATTATTTTTTATTTAAGTTTTTTCAACAACATCACATAACCACATAATGATTTTTTCTTTTTATTTACCTGCACCGGCTTCATCATATAATATTGCGATGCCGGTGGAATGTAGGAGTAGCTGATAATATTTCCATCTACATCACCCCACATTTTTTTTTGATAAACTACCTGTCGCTCTTCCCAGTCAAACATCCGTACTTCATAAAGTTTAGAACTTACATCACCAATAAAAACAAAATGGTACCAGCTTCCCTCCGTTAATGGAACAATAACCGGCATTTCAAATTCACTTTCCATGGTCATGGATGATTCTTTTAAAACCGCAAATCCCTGTTTGGCTAATTCTTTTTTAATACTGTCTGCCTGTTGTAAAATGCCTGCATCGTTGCAAGCCGATTGCCGAATTACATCCTGCGCTATTGAGGAAGTAGCTAAAAACAACATAAATATTATGGTGGAAATACAGGCTTTCATTAATTAAAAATTTCAAATACGGGTTGAATAAAGTAAAATAGATTTTCGGTAATCAATAATTATCAACGATGAATGTAGTTTAATATTTCTTAAAAGGGTGTCAAAATCTTATTTAAGTTGATTTATTAAAATAGTAAGTGCCCGCCTGTTGGGTGCAGGTAATTACTAGATCGTTGATGCAAACATGCGGCGGTAATTGGGTACAATAAAATACGGTATCCGCAATATCAGCGGCAGTCAAAGGTTGTAGCCCCTTGTAAGTGGCTGCTGCTTTTTCTGCATCTCCTTTAAAACGAACCAGTGCAAACTCTGTTTCAACAGCACCGGGGTTAATGCTGGTAACTTTAATAGCGTGTTTTAATAAGTCAATCCGCATGGCTTTGCTAATGGCATCAACGGCATATTTACTGGCACAATACACATTACCCATTTCGTAAACTTCTTTGCCAGCAATCGATCCCATATTAATAATATGTCCTTTTTGCCGGGCAATCATTAATGGAATTACCGCTTTGCTTACATACAATAAACCATGCACATTGGTATTGAGCATGGTTTCCCAATCATCCATATTGGCATCCTGAAATAAATCCCTGCCTGCAGCAAGCCCGGCATTATTTATCAGGATATCAATATTTTTCCACTCTGTAGGAATTGAATTGAATTGCGTTTCAACTTCCATCCTGTTTTGAACATCAAATTGTAATACCAAAACCTTTATCGAAAAATCTTTTTCCAGCTCGTTTTTCAAATCATATAAACGATCTAATCTTCTGCCAGTAATCATTATATTAAATCCGGCAGCTGCATATTTTATTGCACAGGCTTTGCCAATTCCGGCACTGGCACCTGTTATTAAAACAATCTTATCCATATCCCGAAATTAGGATAAGTTCAGTTAATGCTTAATTGGATTTTTTGAATACTGAAAAATTTCATTCAATAATTTTTATTTTATACCGTTATTATATTTGTTTTAAACTATACTTTTGCATCGGTAATTTTCAACATCGCTTCAATACCATTAATTGCTGCATTTTACCAATTTATCTAAATT
Source organism: Chitinophagaceae bacterium (assembly GCA_031429975.1). Classification (GTDB taxonomy): domain Bacteria; phylum Bacteroidota; class Bacteroidia; order Chitinophagales; family Chitinophagaceae; genus Ferruginibacter. The sequence goes on along the minus strand of JANPAP010000061.1, from coordinate 297 downwards.
ATTTTCGAAGTGTCAAAACATGTTAACAAAGTAACGGCAGCCGGCTTACTGGTTGCCTTAGGAATTATTTACGGCGATATCGGAACCTCTCCATTATACGTTTTTAACTCCATCATTAAAGGAAGGGTTATTAGTGAAGAATTAATTTTAGGAACGCTTTCACTTATCATCTGGACCATCACCTTGCTTACAACCATCAAATATGTAATCATGGTATTAAAGGCCGATAACAAGGGCGAAGGGGGCATTTTTGCATTGTTTGCGCTGGTAAGACGAAGAAAAAAGTGGCTCGTAATC
>JANPAP010000060.1:0-2442 GCA_031429975.1 Chitinophagaceae bacterium | reverse complement strand
ACAACCATTTTTTCTAATTTACAGGTTGCTAAGTTAATTATAAAACTATTATACCCGATGGAATAAAGAATGCTAAAAAAATGAATTTCAATGATTCAGGCAAATAATCTCAGGAAATTAAAAATATTCTAAGTTAGCAATACCCTCATCAGTTAAAGAGGCTTATGAAAACATCAGAATTTGATCGCAGACTATAATTTTTTACAACTTTTTCCCTGCCGGCTAATCCCATTTTATGCCTTAATTCTTTATCAAGTAATAGCATTTCAATGGCCTCATACCATTCGGTATCAGTATAACATAAAAGTCCGTTGGTTCCATGATTGATAATGATATTGTTTACGCCTACAGGTGAAGAAACAGCAGGGATGCCCAAAGCCAGATACTGAATTAATTTAAAACCACATTTCCCTTCGCACCACTCATCCATTAAAAGCGGCATTAAACCTATATGGCATGTAGCCAATTCGCTCACTTCATTATCTTCCGACCATTCAACATAGGTTAGATTCTTCAAATCATAACCTGGGTTTTCATTGCAAATGATTTTAATATCGAAATCGTATTGCTCCTGCAATTGTTGAAGAACCGGCACTATTCTATCAAGGTATCGGAGGGTAGAAAAACTCCCCGTCCAACCTATTGTAACCCTTTCTGTATTATGATTGGCCAAAATATTATGTCGGTTCTCTGTATCTACACAGGTAGGATTGTAAACAATTTGGTTGCTGTAGTTTTTAGCATAATTACACAGGTAATCATTACCGCAGCTAACTTTATAAGCCCATTTGCAAATTCGTTTTACCTTACTGGTATATTTTAAAATATTAGCCAATCGGTTTTCAGAAGGGGTTTGTGAACGCCAGATGGCGTCATCAAAATCGTAGATTAATTTTTTTTTGAAAACTTTGATGTACAGCCACTCAAAAAATGGAGGACCTACTGGAGCTGCTTCCCTTTGCAAAAAAATATAATCGTATTTATTAATGCTGCGTAATAATGAAAACCTTTTATAAATGCCTTTGGCAACAGCAATAGTTTTGGCTACAATAAAGCCAGGTTCATGTATAATGTTATATCCCTTATCATCAAAAAATGATTGGGTAGTGATGGTAAAGCCATTTTCCTCCATCAATTGTTTATATAATTCAAAACGGAAACGTTGACCCGGAGATACATTTTCAGGATATTGCGAAATAAACAAAACCGCTTTCTTCTTATTTTCCATTAATCTGTTTCAACATTTACAATTGCCTTTTGCTTCATTTTTTAGGCAATCTTAATACATTTTACATAAAAATCAGTTCAATTGAAAAGAACCTACAACTAACCTATCCGGCAAATGTAAAAAAATACCCAATCGTTTAAGTTTTTTATTTTGTTAATCAGTGCTTAATTCTATTCAATCAACTTTAAATGTACATGCAATCCAATTGAATTGAAATAATTGATTTAAATTTAAAAAACTCAAGTAACAGCAAATAGCATGACTATAAAAACCCTCATTCAGCCTTTTTTCTTTTCCATTTTTCTGTTTTGCAGTTTGTACGGTAATGCTAAAAACTTTAATGTAAAAGATTTTGGTGCAACAGGCAATGGTAAAACCGATGACAAAGCCGCCATACAAGCTACCATAAATGCTGCGGCCAACAATATGGGTAATTCGGTTTTTTTTCCAAAAGGCATTTACCTCATTGGCTCTTATATAAGTACCCCCAATTATTTTGAAAATTATTGCTTAAAAATGCAATCCAATTTAAAATTTTGCGGAGAAGGCACTACATCTATTATCAGATTAAAAAGTCATTTGTTCGACAAGAGAGACAGTTTTGCCAACGCACATATTTTTTATGGGGTAAACATAAGTAATGTGAGTTTTGAAAACCTCTTCTTTGATATGAACGGCCGTTTTAATCTAGCTCCAGAAAATGTAATAAAAAACAATTGTGCCATTTTTATTGACCATGGCAGCAATATCCAAATAAAAAAAATAACGGCGGTTAACTGTGCAGGCAGAAACATGCTGATTATAAAAGGCGCCGGAAAAAATATCATTATTGACAGTAATTGCTTTTACAATGGAGGTAATTATGTAGGATTTCCCAAAGCCAATAAATACCAAACAGACTTTTCTTTTATTTACTGCGAATGGGACAGTGCCATCATAACCAACAATCATATCGAACAAAAAAATATTGATATCGCACTAAATGGATATACCGGCGGAATTGAAATACATGGGTCGTACTCCTATGCCGCATATAATGCAATCATTGGTTGTTATCCTGGTTTTTTTATCAGTAGTACCTGGCAACCTATGATAAATACCAAGATAGAAAACAACCAAATGCTTCAATGTTTAAAAGGCATCTCCTTTTGGATTCATTACCCGTTAACGAATATCAGCATCCTGAATAATACAATTGAACTTACTTATTCAAG
>JANPAP010000059.1:0-5955 GCA_031429975.1 Chitinophagaceae bacterium | reverse complement strand
AACAATTTTGAGCTGCAACAAAAATATTTTTGGTTCCAGCTAAAAGCTCTTTTATTGTAATTAAATAGGGAAATGGAACCGCCAAAACCACTTGCTGATTTTCATTTAAACTCAGCACCGATTGTAAAATTCCGGTAGTTAAATTTTTGCCCTGTTCCAATGTCAGATTCATTTTCCAGTTTGCAGTTGCTATTTGTTTTCTCATTTTTAAGTTGATTGTTTATAAAGGTATTTTAAAATTTCAATTTCTTTTTGAGTGATTTTTTTATTTTTTAATTGCATCCAATTGTTGATGTCCCGGATGGCTTTATTAAATTCATATCGTTCATCTCCCCAGGTAAAACTGGGTACAAACTTTGGAGGAAAACCATTACCAAACACATTACAACACAGCCCCACCACTGTACCCGTATTGAATGAAGTATTGATGGCAGCCCTGCTGTAATCGCCCATTAATAAGCCCGCTTTTAAGCCAACTGGTTCAAAAACTTTTAAGGCATTCAACCAAAGCTTAACAGTTGATGCGGTATTTTTAATATTAGAGTTGCTGGTACCTGCACCTAAATTACAAAATTCAGCAATTACACTATCGCCAAGATAACCATCATGCGCTTTATTACTATAACCAAAAAGTACACTGTTTTTTATTTCGCCTCCTGCAATACAGTAAGGGCCAATTGTAGTTGCAGCATAAACCTTTGCGCCCATTTTTAATACAGCGCCTTCGCAAATTGCAACTGGCCCCCTAATGAGGCTGCCTTCCATTATGGTTGCATTTTTCCCAATGTAAACGGGCCCTTCAGCAGCATTAATGATACTACATGTTACGATTGCACCTTCCTCAATAAAAATATTTTCTGGAGATATTACAGTATTAGAAGCTGGTATTGGCTGAGATATTCTACCGGCAGTTATCCATTCAAAATCTTTTCGGATTGCCCAATCGTTTAGTTGAAAAATTTCCCAGGGGAAGTTAAGCTTCCTGCTTTGTTCCAGATCATCCTGTAGTACCGGTTCCCCATTATTTGCAATGGAAATAAAACTATTTTTAATAGGTATGATTCCGGCATTTATTTTTATAAATGCTGATTTGTCAAAATTGGCAGCACTTAATAATCTTTCCCATTTTTCTCTGATGCTGAGGATGCCCACTCTGATATCTGCTACATTTCTGCATTCTGCAAAAGGGTAAAGGTTTTCTTTTAAATGTGTATCGTCAAAAAATAAATTCATCTGCCCTAAATTACAAAGCAAAAAAGTATTTACCCAATTACAATTAAATGTTTGTGAATATAAATTTTCTTATAAACTAAAACTCCCTTCCGGAAACCGAAAGGGAGCATATTATTTTTGTTTTGAGAAAACAGACTAAATTATAAACTTGTCTTTTTTTCGTAACGCTTTTTAAATTTATCGATACGTCCTGCAGTATCAACCAATACATTTTTACCGGTATAAAACGGGTGAGAAGTATTGGAAATCTCCAATTTAACAATCGGATATTCTTTGCCATCTTCAAACAAAACTGTTTCTCTTGACTCAGCAGTTGAACGACTTAAAAACATATAACCGTTACTCATGTCCTTAAACACTACAAAACGGTAATTTTTGGGATGCAAATCTTTTTTCATAATAATTAAGTTTGTGCATGGGTTTTGCCATGCTTTTTTTAAGGCTGCGAAAATAAGGAAATAATGATTACCAAAAAAGTAAAAATCAAGGATAGATTGATTTAATAAGACTTTAGGTGATTTACAATCAACTTTTCATATTTGTTTGTTGCAATGCAATACCCAAATCCCAATTTCGGGATTCCTGAATTACAGACTGCAAATCGTCAATTTTTTTTCCGGTAACTCTAATAATATCATCCATTATTGCAGCTTGTACTTTACAGCCACTGTCTTTAATTAATTTTACAATTTTTTTTGCATCCTCTTGTTTAATGCCATTCCTTACCGGCACATCCTGCTTTACAACTTTACCACTTTGAAAGGGCTCTTTTGATAAATCATAAATTTCGGCAGCCAAACCCTGTTTGATACTTCTGCTAATTAAAACATCGATAATTTGCCCCAGTTTCATTTCACTATCCGCTTCCAGTTTTACTAAAAACTCCTTTTTATTTAAATCAATAACAACGTGGCTTCCCTTAAAATCAAATCGGTTGGTTACTTCTTTATGCACTGTATTAATGGCATTGTCTAAAGTTTGCAGATCAACCTTACTGGCAAAATCAAATGATGGCATGATGGTAATTTATAAAAATTAAAAAATTATGATTAGTTAAAATACAAGTTTTTTATGCATTTTTTTTATTAAAAATACTGAAATAAAGAATCAACAACAAACCTGTAATCATTAATGAAAATGAAATTATTTCAGCTTGGCTCAGGTGCATTCCTAAAAAATTGATGTGGTTATTTACCCTTATTTTTTCAATAAAAAAACGTTCAGCACCATTCATAAAAAAGTAAATACCCGTTACTACTCCGGCGGTTTTTATCTTTTTTCGAACCGACCACAACATTAAAAACAATAGTAAACTTAAAATCGTTTCATAAAATGGAGTAGGAAATACCGGAATTGGCAATGCCCTGTTATGTTCATCTTTTAAAGCCGCTATTTTAATCCCATCTTTATTTACATTCTGAGGATAATTGTAAGCAACCATCCATACCGGTAAAAAAGAAATTGCCTTTACGCTTTTATGAGGCACTTCCGCCAAACTATTACTAACTCTGTCAGAAACCATCTCGTATTGTGTAGCACCTGAATCCAATACGAGTCCTTTTAAAAAATAAGTTTTATACTTTTCAAGCTGGGCTTCATATTCACCCGCTTTTGCTTCCACAACTTTACCATTGGCATTGGTAATATATGCACTGTTATAAATACCCCAATCGCCATCACCCGATACCTGGCAACCAATACGGCCAACGGCATATGCCATTAACATTGCAGGTGCAATAGCATCTATTAAATGTACCAGCTTTATGTTTTTTCGTTTTGCAAAAATGGCAATTGCAATGGCGGCAACTATTAATCCTCCGTAAAAAGTTAAACCACCTGCGCTAAAAATACGTTCAATGGGATGCTGAATAAATGCATCCCAATTTTCAAAATTATCAAAAAGCTTAGCGCCGATAATTCCAAAAACCAATGATATCACTACAATATCTCCAACCCGGTCGTGGGGCCAAATTCTTAAAATTCGTTGCTCTGGTGTTTTTAATTTTTGCTTATTTTTTTCCCGCCATTTTAATCCTGCTAAAATCAATCCCAATAAAATACCGGCCAATAAATTTCCATCTGAAGAAAAAATATAAGCTTGTGGATTTACATCATCGGGCTTATTAAAAAACAAGCCTAATAGTTTATACCCAAATAAAAATCCTGTAATAAAGTTTATCAGTAAATCTAAAAATGAGGCCGGTTTACCAACAGTTATGTATTCTTCCCGGGGAAATAACAATCCCAATTTTTCTTTTCTTTTTAACTCGCTGCTAATAAAAATTGCTGCTACTACAAAGCCTATTGCAACCATAAAACCAAAGCTGTTTAGAAAACTAAGGGCTTTCCATTCAACACCAAACCAGTCCTTAAAAACGTAATATAAATTGGGATACATAATTTTTATTTATACTTCTCAAATGCTGAGAATGCTGCAATTTATTACATATTTTCTACTTGCCTCATTTTCAAATATTAACTCTAATAAAAAATCCCGTAACATGAATGTTACGGGATATATTTACTAACCCATCAACTCGAAAAAACGAAATAATTTAATTACAATATTGTTCGAATGCACCTATTAAATTTTCTGCAATCATTTGGGCACTTCTACCTTCAATATTATGACGCTCAATAAAATGTACCAACTGGCCATTTTTAAACAATGCAATTGCTGGTGAAGAAGGTGGATAAGGCATTAAATGCTCCCTTATTTTTCTTACTGCATCTACATCAAAACCAGCAAAACTGGTAGTTAATAGATCTGGTTTTTTGGCACTATTGTGTACGGCCATTAAAACCCCCGGCCTTGCAGTACCTGCACTACAACCGCAAACTGAATTAATTACAACAAGCGTTGTGCCCTCGTTGGTAATTTTCGATTCTACATCGGTAGCGGTTAACATTTCAGAAAATCCATTTTCTGTTAACTCTTCCTTCATTGGTATTACTAATTCTGCTGGATACATATTTTTATTTAATTGAAATGCAAATTTACAAACATCAAATCAAATATCTATTGAAGTTCATCAATATGACTAAAAAAAGTAAAAAATTATACAAATAAAGCCATAGTGTCATGCAATTTTATACAAAACGGCCTATATGGCATGCAAAATAGTTTTTTTAAGTAATCAACAGTAAAAACCATATTGGAATATGGTTTGACTTACTGTTTAAAACAAACTTAAACAATTAAAAATTAATAATTATGACATTAGTTAAAGTAACAAATCCAATTAGCAACCCATTTAATGGATTGATGAATGAAATTTTTAATGATCTTCCTGCTAGTTATGGCAAAGCATTTAAAACTTCAACCCATGAATCAGTTAAAGTAAATATCCTGGAAAATAAAAATAGTTACCAAATTCAGGTACTGGTTCCGGGGTTCGAAAAAAATGATTTTTCGGTTAAAGTGGATGGTAATTTATTGACGATTGAATCTTTGAAAAAAGAAACAACTGTTGATGAAAATGTAAAACAAATCCGATCAGAATTCAACATTAAATCATTTAAAAGAAGTTTTACTGTTGATGAAAAAATAGATTCATCAAACATTAGTGCCAGCTATGCAAATGGTATTCTAAATGTAATTTTACCAAAAAAAGAAATTGCTACAGTTGCAGTGAAAGAAATTGTAATTAATTAATGAGATCTCCTGGAGTTCTTGTTGATACAGGTTTTTGTAAACAAATGCCTCCTTATTTTTAAGGAGGCATCGTTATTTTATAAACTCATTTTAGTAGCCTAAAATCTTTAACATACTTTGAGCAGTTTGTTCTTTTGCATATACCCAATCTACCAATTTGCCATTTTTATCATGGCCAATAATAATGTGTTTGGGCGATGGAATCAGGCAATGTTTAATCCCTCCATATCCACTGATCTGGTCTTGATAAGCACCGGTATGAAAAAAGCCTAAATGCAACGGTTCGCCGGTTGTTAGCTTTGGCAAAAACACTTCGTTGATATGCTCTTCACTATCATAATAATCGTGACTGTCGCAGGTTATACCGCCCAGGGTTACCCGTTGGTATTCTTCTTTCCATTTATTTATAGGTAGCATTAAAAACTTTTCGCCAATACCCCAGGTATCTGGCAAAGTGGTAATAAACGAAGAGTTAATCATGTACCAAATCTCCCGATCGTTCTGCATTTTCTCTCCAATTACACTATAAATGTGCGCCATACTTTCGCCTACTGTATAACTACCAAACTCGGTAAAAATATTGGGCATTGGTACCTTGTTCCGTTTACAGGCATCTTTAATATTACGTACAATTTCATTTATCATAAATTGATAATCGTACTCAAACCCTAATGAATGTTTGATAGGAAAACCACCACCAATATTTATGGAATCCAACTCAGGACAAATCTTTTTTAACTGGCAATACAAGTTAATTACCTTGTTTAATTCACTCCAGTAATATATATCATCCTTAATCCCTTTATTTAAAAAGATATGCAGCATTTTAAGTTGAAACTTATGTTCAAATCCTTCAATTTCATCAACATAAAATTCCAGTACATCCTTGGCCCTCATGCCAAGCCTTGATGTGTAAAACGGGAATGTAGGCTCTTCTTCCGCAGCTACTCTAATACCCAATTTAAATGACCCCTTTACCCCTTTATAGGCTTTTAGTTCTTCCTTATTATCAAGTATGGGAATTACATTTTTAAAGCCGGTATTTAATAATCTGGAAATCCGGCTTG
>JANPAP010000058.1:0-1726 GCA_031429975.1 Chitinophagaceae bacterium | reverse complement strand
GGCAAACCAGTTGTAAAAGCACTGGACGCCATAGCACATATTATTTTAAAGGTTACAGCTTATGTTATGGGCTTTGCACCCATTGCAGTATTTGGTGCCATGAGTGCCATCATTGCAAAGCAGGGTATTGGTATTTTAAGAACCTATTCAATTTTTATTGGGGAGTTTTATTTGGGGCTATTGATTTTGTGGATTGTACTAACCTTTGCCGGATTTTTGTTTCTAAAGAAAAGAGTATTTAATTTATTAAAGCGCATGAAGGAACCCATACTGCTTGCCTTTAGTACGTCCAGTAGCGAAGCGGCATTTCCTAAAACTATGCTGGAATTGGAGCGGTTTGGGTGCAAGGATAAAATTGTAAGTTTTGTGTTGCCGTTGGGATATTCTTTTAATTTAGATGGCAGTATGATGTACATGACTTTTGCTTCTTTATTTATTGCACAGAGTTATGGAATTCACATGCCGCTGCCCACACAAATTACCATGTTGTTGGTGCTGATGCTTACCAGCAAAGGGATTGCAGGTGTGCCCCGGGCATCGTTGGTTGTTATTGCCGGAACACTTGCTTCGTTTAATATTCCGGAAGCTGGCATTGCTTTATTGTTGGGAATAGATCCTTTACTGGATATGGGCCGAAGTGCAACCAATGTTGTTGGTAACAGTATTGCAACTGCAGTGGTAAGTAAAATGGAAGGCGAACTGGAACATGGTTAATGAGCAATTATTATAAAATAAAATAGCGGTAAACAAATTATTTATTCAAGCAAATATTGATACAGCATGTTAGAATTTATTTTTTTAGATTTTCAATGGACACAATTATTACAACCGCAATGGTATATCGAAAATGGCGGACTTTGGTTTATTGCCTTTGCCATATTTGCCGAAACAGGTTTGTTTGCCGGATTTTTTTTACCCGGCGATTCTTTATTATTTGTAACGGGTATTTTTAGCGACGATCTGGTTCGTGGTGGATTGGGAATTGATACGCACAATTCATTTTTGAATTTAATTGTATTATCTATTGTTATCATCATTGCCGGCATTGCCGGAAACTTTGTTGGATACTGGTTTGGTAAAAAAAGTGGCCCCTATCTTTTTGAGCGAAAGGATACATTTTTGTTTAAGAAAAAATACCTGTACCAGGCAAAAGATTTTTACGATAAGCATGGTGGCGCAGCCATTGTAATGGCTAGGTTTCTGCCCATCATCCGCACATTTGCACCCATTGTTGCAGGAGTAGTTGGCATGGATGCAAAAAAGTTTACCTACTATAATGTTTTAGGATGCATTGCCTGGGCTGTTACCATGTTATTTGGCGGGCATTATTTACAAAAATTGTTTGAATCGCAATTTGATTTTGATTTAAAAAAACACCTGGAAGTAATTGTAGTAGGTATTGTATTAATTACAACAGCCCCCGTTTTTATAAAATTATTTTTTAGTAAAAAGAAATCTTAACCTGATATTTTTCATGCAGAAACAAACCAGCTCTATTTTTTCTATCACCGTTTTAGTTGCTGCCCTGGGTTATTTTGTAGACATCTACGATTTACTCTTATTCAATATTGTAAGGGTAGATAGTTTAAAAGATTTAGGATTAAATGCGGCCATGATAAAATCCGAAGGGGAATTTATTATCAGTATCCAGATGCTGGGTTTATTGGTAGGAGGGATTATCTGGGGCATTATGGGTGATAAAAAAGGAAGGCTGAGTGTTTTGTTT
>JANPAP010000057.1:0-3617 GCA_031429975.1 Chitinophagaceae bacterium | reverse complement strand
AAACCCCAGTTTTTGGTTTTGACTTTTTACTTTTGACTTTGCATTTCTAATTCTCCGAAACAACCTTCACAATCCGGTATACCGAAATGCCGGGCCTGTTAAGGGTTGTATGTTGTATCATATCCAATCCATCTGTTGGAAAAACTACAGTGGGGTCCCATTTTGGCATCAACGCATCTTGCAGTGTTTTAAACAAATCGTACGAAACTGTTGTGAATTTAATATTGTCGCCCTTGGGTGCTAATACAATTGCATTGCCCCAGGCTTGTTGTGGTGTTTGACTTTTATTCATGGCATTCTGAATAAAAGGCAGCCAGTATTTTTTTTCCAAATTAATCAGGCTGTCGCTGTTATTACTGTTTTGATAATTCATAACTACATAGTTGAAATCCTTTGATGGAACCGCTTTGTCTTTTTGTGCCCAGTTTGTGCCATGTAGAAAAAATTGACTGGTGGTGGTGGACATGGATCCGGTTTCCATCATATTCATTTTTACACCGGCTGTTGCCTCCACATTACTAAACACTTTGCCTACTTCATCAATATTTGGAAAGGTATTGATGAATAAAAAATTGGAACCATTGGGTAAATCATAGCCGCCTTGTTTTTCCAGTAATGCCCAAAAACTCATTTTTTTATCTTTAACGGCTTTTTGTGCAACCTTGCTCCAGTAAGTGGTTTCACGTTTTACAAACTCATCAATTTTATTATCTGGTACATGGCGGTATTGGTAAACAGTAATGGAATTTTCTTGAGCAAATACATTTGTTTGAAAGCAAAGCAACAGCCATGTTGCGATACAGGAATAAATTAATTTTTTCATGTTATAGTTTTTAAATGTTAAAAAATAATCATGAGAAAAGTAGCAATAATAAAAAGGAATTGCAAGCAATCTTTTTTTTAGAAATTACTAGCTATTAAAAACAAACAAAAAGAGAGAAAGAATTTGTTAGGAATTGCTAATCATATCAACCGATTCTTCTGCAACCAAAAGCGTTGAAGCTTTATACCGGATGATGCGGTTGCCAATAATTAAAAATATAAAACTGCTGATGGCACAAATTGCCATAATACTCGCCATGGGAAGGGCGGTACCGTTGCTAAATAAACTAACAAGGCTGGAGCTAAGGGCACCCAATCCCATTTGTACGCCTCCCATTAAAGCAGAGGCACTGCCGGCATGTTTTGAAAAAGGGGCCATCGATAATGCGGATGAATTAGGAAAAATAAAACCTTGGCAACTGAGGTAAACAAGCAATAAAACGATGGAACTTGTTAAGCCCGTCCACCCAGATAAAGCGCCTACAAAAAGGCAGATGCCAGCAAGGCATTGCAGCAATAATGCAACCGGAATAATTTGCTCACTCTTGTAATTGCGCAATAGTAAATTGTTTATTTGTGTTGCTAAAATTAGTCCGCCTGCAACCAATGCAAAAATAAAACCGTATTGCTTTTCGGTTACTTTAAATAGCTCTAAAAAAACTGTTGGCGAACCAGCAATGTAGGCATATAAACCAGCAGCCCCAATGGCTCCTGTAAATGCATAAGTAAAAAATTGCGGCTCTCTTAAAACCAATCCAAAGTTTTTGAAAATTGCAGCAGGTTTTAAGGAGTAATCCGGATCGGGCTGTTTGCTTTCGGGCAAACCAAAATGTATGGCCAATATCATTACCAGTGCCATCAAAGAAAGTATTACAAAAATATAGTGCCAGCCCAATTCAACCGTAACAAAACCACCCAATGTTGGTGCAATAATGGGCGATACGGCCACCACCAACATCAGCATTGAAAAAACTTTTGCATTATCGGCTACTGAAAAAATATCCCGTACCATTGCCCTCGATGCTACCATGCCGGCGCATCCACCCAAGGCTTGTAAAAAACGCAATGCAATCAGCATGTCGGCATTTTCAACAAATGCACATAAGGCCGATGCAATTAAGTAAATAACGAGGCCCACATACAAAGGTTTTTTTCGACCAAAGCGATCCAGCAGCGGCCCATAAATAAATTGTCCGATGGAAATACCAATAAAAAAACTAGAAAGAGATAGTGATAAATGGCCCACCGTTGTATGCAAGTCGGCGGCAATATCTGCAAAGGCAGGCAGGTACATATCGATCGAGAAGGGGCCGATTGCAGTCATCATTCCTAAAACAAGAATGGTAATAAATTTTCTATTTTTTGTCATGAGTTGAATGCAAATGTATGAAGCAATATTTTGTTACCATTCGTCTTTGTGCTTCTAGTTTTTACCAACCTTCATAAATGAGTTTGTCATTTTTTTATTTTATCGGATTTTAAATTTTAATGAATATAAAAGCCTCGTACTTGTTTTACATTCTCAACCGCTATCGGAGTAAACCCTACTTTTTGGTTTTGACTTTTTACTTTTGACTTTGTTTTCCCTTATTGAAAACAAACATTATCTTGTTATCTATCTTTTTGCTTACCTCTTTACTACAGATTTTTTACTGATTATTTTTTATTAATTAATTAAAAAATTATTTATGCAACAAAAACTAAAAAGCCAGCTGTTACTGGCATTGTGCGTAACACTTATAATTGTTTCCTGTAATTCTGCAGACAAAAATGTAGCAACCCCAACAACGGACAGTATTGTAAATGCTACACCTGCAATGGAGCAGCCCAAAGCACCCGATGCAATTGCAGCAGCACCGGCTCTTTACAAAGTAACAGCTGATTCATTAGGGATACGGATGTTGGAAGCAACCTACAATCCCGGCGATTCATCTGCAATGCATGCCCATCCCGATTATGCAATTTATATTGTTAGCGGAGGCATGGTAACCTTTTATGAAAAAGACGGATCGAAAATGGAAAGAGAATTAAAAACGGGTACCATACTGGTAAAGTCTGGCGAAATGCACAGTGTAAAAAATACCGGTAAAACGGTTGTAAAAGTGCTGATGGTAGAGGTAAACCGACCACAAGGTTCGGTAACTATGGATGCAGCTACTAATGCAACAACAGTAGCCGGCAATCTTTATAAAGTAGCCGCCGATACGCTAGGGATAAGGGTTTTGGAAATCAATTACAAACCCGGCCAATCATCTGCAATGCACAGCCATCCCGATATTGCATTGTATATTTTAGCAGATAGCAAATCAGAATTTACCAATAAGGATGGTAAAAAAAATACTGCAGAAATGAAAAAAGGAATGTCGAGGATTGGAGCTGCAGAAACGCACTCTGTAAAAAATATTGGGACTACCCCAACAAAAGCTATCTTGGTAGAAGTTAACCGGCCAAGAAATTAATTAGCTTTTAATATACTAATCGATCGGGGTCAATCTTTTTTGATGCCGGTCGATTTTTTGTAATTTCAATTCTTAAATAAAAAATAATGAAACAGTTTTTTTTGCTTAGCATTTTATTTACGGCATTTTGTTTAGCAGTGTTATCTTTTAGATATGCTGCAAAATCAAACAATGCAAAAACCGCTTTGCAACTTGTTGAAGAAAAGAAAAAATTTAGTATCCGTTGTGCAGCTTTGTACATTCCCTCCAAAAATGATGATATTCCCTTACTGAAAGGATGGGGAAATTATAGCTGGAAAATTTCTACAAAATCGGACAGTGCCCAAATATATTTTA
>JANPAP010000056.1:0-5268 GCA_031429975.1 Chitinophagaceae bacterium | reverse complement strand
AGCATGGCGCCACGGATAAACCAGCCAAGATCGCCGCCTTTTGCTGCCGAAACTGCATCGGAACTATAAGTGCCGGCCATGGTTGCAAAACTACTGTTACCCGATTTTATCCGGTTGATGATATTGCTGGCAAGCGAATCGGCAAACTGTTTTTTAAATATTGCAGTATCCAACACAATATGGCTTACATGATAAAATGTATTGGGCACTTTTGCCAATACTTTTATTAAAATATTATTGCCCGGAAATGGGCCGTATACTTTTCCAACTTTCCCGTAATAAGCAAGGCTGTCGGGCAATCCCATAAACGATGTAGTGCTTATTATGGTAACGGTATCTACCACAAATTTTTTTTTCAATTTTTCTTTTACATATTGAAAAGGATTCTGTGCAATTTCCAATTCTTTTTTTATTTGAGAAACTGATTGGCTATTTGCAGAAAATAAAATTCCTGAGAATAAAAATGTGGCGATTATTTTTTTCATGCTGCTTGTACAACTTTACTGCACTGATTAAAATGCATTTTATTTTTTAAGTTGATTGCAAAAATAGGTAATAGCCATCCGATAGCTTTTAATAATTTATTGCAAGAATAAGTGATGCCTGAATTTTATTTTGAAAGAAAATTTAAGATTGAAACATTTATTCAACGGTTAAAGAGAGCGAAATCATCCGGGAATTAATTTTATCAATATTGCTGCTGTATTTTAAATTGGTATTTCGGCTATGCAGGTTTGATAAACCCCAGCTAACTTTTAATTCGGGTGTTAGTACAAAATAGGGGAAGTAAATATGAAATCCAACACCACCTTCCAGCCCATAATCAAATGCTTTCAGGTTAATCAATTCATCCGCATTTTTTTTACCTGCGGTAGAAGCCAGATCGTAATCAAATTTGCCTCCAAGAATCGTGTATACTTTCATGTTATCAATTCGATCGCTGCTGAATTTTAGCAAGAATGGAAAACTTAAGGTGATGGATTGTACCTTTTTTAATGTTAACGGTGTTTCTCCTGCAGGCGCATCAACTTTGGTAAGGCTGTATTCAAAAGCCTTTTCACTGAATGTTAGATTCAGCGGATACGTTCTAATATCAAAATGCTCACTTAAATTAATATTTACCAACCAGGCCAAATTAATACCAACACTATTTACACTTTCAATAACGCTGATGCTATCGTTAATGGTTGGGTTTAAAAATTGTGGGTGGTGGGTAAATTGAAAATGCGATTGGTTAAAACCAAGGTTGATACCAAAATGGTACAACTTATTATCATGATCCAATTGATTAAGCTGGCTACGTAATTGTGCCAGCCCAATAACGGGGCATGCAATTAATACAACAATAAATGATACTATTTTTCTCCGCAATAAATAGTGCATATTCCTAAACTCTGGGGTTTACAATAAGTGTTGCGATAACCGAGGTTATCTAAAATGATAGTAAAGTTTTTGCCCTCTGGAAATTTTTTAATTGATTCGTCAAGATATTTATATGCGTTGCGGTTTTTTGAAAACAATTTGCCCATATTGGGCGCCACTACTTTCATATACACATTATACACTTGCTTTACCAACGGCGTTTTTGGTTTACTAAATTCCAGCACAACCAGTTTGCCGCCGGGTCTCAGCACCCTCAAAATTTCGCTCAATCCTTTTTCAAGATGCTGAAAATTGCGAACGCCAAAGGCCACTGTTACTGCATCAAACGAGTTGTCGTTATATTTTATTGTTTCACTATCACCGCTTAAAAGCTCAATAGTATCCAACAAACCCAGCTTTGCAATTTTTTTTCTTCCAATTTCCAGCATCCCTTCGCTGATATCAATACCAATAATTTTATCAGGGTTTAAAATGCTGTTTGCAAAAATGGCAACATCTCCGGTACCCGTTGCAACATCCAAAATTTGTTTCGGGTTAATTTTTTTTAATTCTTTTAAAGCATTTTTGCGCCAGGTTATATCAATGCCGGCACTTAAAAAACGGTTTAAAAAATCGTACCGAAATGCGATATCATCAAACATCTCTGCCACCTGTTCTTTTTTTGAAAGTGCAGATGCTTTTTCCGGTACAACAACATCGTGTTCAAATTTTGTCATCGCTTGCAAATATAAGTTATCAGCAATAAGTTTGCTTCAAGTTGCAAGGGCTTAATCAAGCAGCTTTGTTAAAATTATAAACGCTGGCTGCTGAAATAATTCCATCAAGTATCTGTTATCTTTGCCGCATGCAGATAAAGTTTGCCAAATTTATTGTGAGTAATCAGGAATTTGAAAAGTGCCCGCCACCTGATAGAAATGAATATGCGTTTATTGGCAGGAGTAATGTGGGCAAATCTTCTCTCATCAACATGCTTTGTAATAATGCCAAGCTTGCAAAAACTTCGGGCACTCCCGGAAAAACACAGCTGATTAATCATTTTGAAATTTTTGCGGTGCCCGATGAAAAAACAGCGGCAGGTATGCCAATTCAAAAGGAAATGAATTGGTACCTGGTAGATTTGCCGGGCTATGGTTTTGCAAAAGTGAGTATTCGCAGTCGCCGCAGATGGGAGCAAATGATTGAAGGCTACCTTAGAAAAAGAGAAAATTTAAAAATGGTTTTTGTGTTGATTGATGCAAGGCACAGCCCTCAAAAAATTGATATCGAATTCATCAACCAGCTTGATAAATGGGAGATACCCTTGAGCCTTATTTTTACTAAAGCCGATAAAGAAACACAAACTGTTGTTGCAAAAAATGTAAAACAGTTTTTAAATACGCTGCGTAAAACCTGGCAGTTTTTACCCCAACATTTTGTAACCAGTGCTACCAAAAAAATGGGCAAGGATAAAATTTTAACGCTTATCGAAGAAATGAATATGGATACATTAGAGGAGGGTCAATTGTAAGTTTCGTAATTTTTTTGTACGAAATAATCTAGTAAAAAAATCAACAATTAATTTACCACTTTATTAGCGCAACTGCTGCTGGCAAAGGCTTCTGGCTTGGCTTTAAAAGCAAAACCCATTCCCAAAATATAACCCATTGCTTCTCGTAAAGCTTCGTTGCTTTTAAATTGCGGATTGGTGTTAATATCGGCATGAACTTCCATATCCACATCGTACAAAGTAAAAAGATCACAAAGTTCGTAAGCAATCTCAATGCTTTTTGCAACTTCTACCAACATGCGTTCTTTAATGCTGTACTTGTAAATTGTTTTTTCGTTATGAATAAACATAAAGCCTCCATGGCCTTCTCTTAAAAAAACAATTACGGTTGCAAATTCGGTTTCTTTTCCTTTAACCTGGCTGTCGGTGCCAATGCAAACTTTTAGGTGGTAACCTGCTTCATTTTCTCTTTTGATTGCAGTTTCCACTGCATCTTTTATGGGTAGCTGAATGGGGTCGCCATTAAATTTTCTCCATAACATAAAAATGGTTTTCTTAAAGTTACATAGTTTAATAATTGAAACCGTTCAATTTTAATAAGAATTTTTTTTTCTCTTAAATGCCCGTCAGCCTTAGTTTTTAGTTTTAATTGCTGTGAATTGAAATAAAAATGACCACTAAAATGTGGCCATTTTTATTTATACATGAACTACTGTTTTATTGTTTTAATATTTTTATTGTTTGCTGTTGGTTGTTGTAAAACAATTGCAATAAATAGATGCCGGATGCTTGATTGCCTATTTCAATTTTATTGAATCCTGTTGATCCAGTCCCTTTTGTAACCGGGTAACCGTTTACATCAAACAATGTGAATTGATAATTTGTATTTGATTGTATGCTGATAGTATTGATTGCAAAAGTTGAAACAATAAAATTATTTAATGCAGGATTGTTTTTTAATGAAATCGTGTTGGAGTACATTTCCTGACCGGATATAGAAGTAACTTTTAATCGGTATTGAATTTCGTTTGTTTGATATGTTGGGTAACTAAAATTATTTGTGATGCCATCTAATAAACTGATATCGGTAAATCCATTTCCATTTGTGGTAGATTGAATGGTTACCGATCGGATAGCTTCATTGGCTGCAATGTTCCAATTAAGGTTGTGTTTATTTTTATCAGCCTTGCCTGTTAAAGTTATGCTGCGTATAGGCAGTACACTCATAACACCTGTAATATTATAACTTCCTAAACTGCCATAGTTGCTTGTATTGTTGTTTCCAGCACCTTCTACAATAAAATAATAATTGCCTTCTTTTAAAATAGTATCAATTAAAACACTCATGCTATTTGAAGGATCGTATACGCTGATTAAATTTTTATCTGCATCAAATAAAGAAATTTTTATGTCAAGATCTGCACCCTCGTTATTTGGTAAAACACTGAATGGGTTTGCGTTTAAACGGAAATTTGCAGGTTGCGATAAGTTGAAAGTAAAGGCATCTTTATCGCTGCTTGTATTGATTAAGCCATCTATATTTATTGCTGCCGGATTAATATTGGTAGCATTAAATTGGATATCATCACCGTAATCATCAGCCCTGAATCCAAAACCATTTTGTGATGTTATGATGGAAAGATTATCCTGCGAATTAGTGCAACCCGAGGGGGTGGGGCCATTGTTCCAACCGCTCATGTTGCGGTAATAACTATTACCCATAATGGGTGCCCATGCACATTCGCCGGTACCATTTCCTTCGTTGTAAGTGGCCGTAAGATTACAAACAGCATCGTACTTACTTTGGTGCGATAACCCCAACGAGTGGCCGCTTTCATGACTGCAACATTCTGCAATCATTTTTGGGCTGTTGGGCCCAAGCCTGTTGCTGAAAACAAAACAAGGCGTATCATCGCCCCAGGTAAAGGATCCCAAATAACCTACACCACCAACGCCATTAAACCAGTTACTGGTGGGGGTAATAATTACCCGGATTCTTTTATCGGCAGGTGCTGTAAAATAAATGTCAGCATCGGTTGTAATATTAATATTGAATGGGCGAAAATCTTCTGCAACCCTGTTAAACACTTCTGTAATTTGTGCAGTACTCAATCCGGATGCAGCACAATTAATTGCATTGCCATAATTCCATACCGGGCTGTTTACCTGTTCTCCATCAAAGTCTAAATAAATAGTTGCTGTTGCCGATGGATAGCTGTTTAATTTTAGCTGACTTTTTACTGTAAAGGAACAGAGAAGGAGCAGTGCGAAAATTAGTGATGAAATTTTGTTGTTCATAAGGCTGGATTGATGTTGGATAGTTGGATTTGTTGCCTTTTTTTAATGGTTACAGGTTGGTAATAATTTTTCCATTTCTATTTTTATCAGTTGATAAGTTT
>JANPAP010000055.1:0-2585 GCA_031429975.1 Chitinophagaceae bacterium | reverse complement strand
TACCCTGATATTATTATTTTCGGCAACTTTAATTAATGCCGTAAATCTTGGAGTAAAGCGTCCTTTAAAATTATCATTTTTATCGTAGCGGATACTTGCCGTTAATTTTAATTTATCATCAAGCAGTTTTTTAGTTCCCTGCACATAAGCCCCCCATTCGCCGATATTAATTTTGCCAGATGAATCGGCAAATAAGGTTCCTTCGCTGTTTAATACATAAGTTTTGTAATTGGCACCCACCAAAACTTCCGCAAATTTCCCAGTAAATTCAGTCAAATTATATTGACCATCTATCTGGTACAAATTTGTTCTGTCAACAAACAAGCCACCACCTTTACTGATAGGAATGCTTCTTAATGAATCGAATGATTTTTTAAATTGAGCCGATCCAGCATCAAACCTGCCTACATCAGCAGCCCTACGGGCACCAGTATGTGCATCAAAATCGGTAAGCCCATTTAAACGGCCACCTAAATACGTTTGTGCATATTGACTAAACCATCCGGTTGATCCACCACTTGGTTTCATTACTTCATTTACCAAACGGGTAGTAACGGTTGCATTATAACTTTCTCCGGCATTTTCCTGGGTTGTATACGCCCTCAATAACCAATTTTTATTATTGAATTCAATTTTATATTGCCCCATATTTAAATTACGAAGACTGTAACGGTCGCTTCCGGTATACACTGTATTTCCTTTACCCCAATGGCCGGCAATAATCATTTCGGTTCCGGGAGTAATTTTATAATGCAAGGCACCTGATAATTTAAGATTCATGGTATTTTCATTTACCACATCATTTTCATTATAACCAGTACGGGATACATTGATGGGCCTTCCATTATTTAGGGTATCAATAAAGTTTTTAAGAAAGGGTGCAGCACTGGCACCAATAGGATTTAAAACGGCAGCTCTGATATCAGCGGTGGTTTCATCACCATACACATTCACCCCATCATAATTGGGATCGGTAGCCCGATTACCATCTTTAAGAAATCCGTTGGTACCCGTACGGGCATAATTTCTTTTATCATAACCCAACCAATCTTTTGCATAAATAAATTCGGCACCAATTTTAAAAGCAAACTTTTCAGATACTTTTTTTGCAAACCGCAAGGCGCCATTTTGATAAGCTGATGCATTGCGAAAACGATGTCCGGTATTCATCACACCTTCTTTTACCTGTACCGATAACCCTTGGTATTTAAATGGATTTTTACTGCTTACCAATATAGTACCGTTCATTCCACCCGGACCATATAATGCGGATGATGCACCTGGCAACAATTCCACATTGTCCACATCCAATTCCGATAGCCCTACAAATCCACCTACAGCAAAATTCAATCCCGGGGCCTGGTTGTCCATCCCATCTACCAATTGATTTACCCTTGTATTACCGCTACCAGAAAAACCACGGGTAGTAGGTGTTTTAAAAGTTAGAGAAGAAGAAACCACATCAACCCCCTTAAGGCTCGAAAGCATATCGTAATAACTAACAGCAGGTGAATTGCGGATTGCAGCGGTACTGATTCTTTCAATCGAAACCGGCGACTCCATAATCTTAAGTGAAGTTTTTGTTGCAGATACTACAACCTCTTGTCCCAATGCATTACTCGGTTTAAACGACACCACAATTTTTGTTGAGGCATTCATTACCGTTAGTTCCTGCATTTCATATCCAACAGAGGTAATAAATAAGGTTGCCGGTAATTTTGAAGATTCAATTTTAAAGTTTCCTTTATCATCTGTAAAAGTTCCGGCATTGGATCCTTTTACAGTAATTGATACAGCTGCAACCGGTTCTTTGGTGCTGCTGTTTTCTACTTTACCGGTAATGGTGGAAATTTGGGCACTGGCAGCTATTGTAATTATATTGGCCAGCAATAAAGCCAATAAATAGCTTTTAGTTTTTCTCATATCGCAATTTTTAAGGTTAAATTTTAAGCAAAATAAGCATTGTATGTTCTTAAAGAAATTTATTTTTTATAAATGTACTGATCTTACAAACTATTAGCTGTTGAAATTTACAAGATGTAGTAATTTAGTTACATGAAACTGCTTCAATTTCCACATCAAACAAACTATTACAGCGGCAAAGTAAGAGATGTTTATACCATTGATAACAACCTGCTGGTAATGATTGCAAGCGATCGCATCTCGGCATTTGATGTGATTTTGCCCCGAACCATTCCTTTTAAAGGACAAGTATTAAATCAAATTGCTGCATTTATGTTACAGGCAACAAAAGATATTTGTAACAATTGGTTAATCAGTTGCCCAACTGCCAACAGTAGTATCGGCAAAAAATGTAATCCCTTTAAAGTAGAGATGGTAATCAGAGGGAACCTTACCGGCCATGCCTGGAGAACTTATCAAACTGGTAAAAGGAATTTATGTGGGGTTGCTTTACCCCAAGGCATGAAAGAAAATGAATGCTTTCCAACACCCATCATTACACCTTCAACTAAAGCAAGCCATGGACATGATGAGGACATTAGCAAAGCGGATATTATTGCATCGAATTTAGTGAGTGAATCCGATTATAATTTAATTGAAAATTATACCCAACAACTTTTTGA
>JANPAP010000054.1:0-7452 GCA_031429975.1 Chitinophagaceae bacterium | reverse complement strand
TTAATGCGGTAATTCACTGTTCTAAATTGAACATCAAAATAACTTTGCCAATTATTGTTCCATTGCTCGGTCCATTTTGTATACAAGCTAAAATCTGTTTTAAACGCTGTAAGGTTGTACCAGCGATAGTTTGCAGGAACGGCAGCGGTTACTTTTGCCCAAATTATTTCGCCAAAATGTTTACCGTCATATTTGTTCCATCCGCCACCGGCTGTAAATTGTGTTTTGTTTTTTTGATGTTGTACAGAAAAAATTCCTCCATAAAAATTATTATCAAGCCACAAGCGTCGAATCAAATCGGTTTTTTTTACAAGATTGGTTCCGTCAGAATAGTCGGGTAAATTATACCCCGATAATTTTGATTGGCCTTTGTATTGTTCGTAATAGCCTTTGCCTTTTGTAAAAAATACTGCTGTATTTATTTTCCAATATTTATTAAACTCATGGTTGTAAAAAAGCTGATAATGGGTTTGTGTATAATTATCGGTTTCATTATCGTAAGGTATGTTTGCCTGCTCTTGCCCCGATGAATTGTAAGTACGGTTAGTAGCTAAAAAGCTTTCTGGTACCCCATTCCAGGCTTGATAAGTTTTTTCTTTTCCTGTAAAAATATTGAAACGTAAAGAGTTTTTTTGATCGGTGTATGCGGTACTTAAGTAAGCCGATTTTAAATCACTGTTGGCCCTGTCAATGTATCCATCACTGCTGATCTTGCTCAGTCTGGCATCAATGGTAACATGTTTTCCAAGTAAGCCACTGCCAAATTTAAAATTGTTTTTAAAACTGTTGTACGATCCGGCACTGTTGTTCAGTTCTGCATAAAAATCTTTGTTCAATTCGTTGGTTGCAAGATTAATGCTACCTCCAAATGACCCACTGCCATTGCTGCTGGTACCCACACCACGTTGTACTTGTATGCTGTTTGCCGATGATGAAAAATCGGGCAGATCAACAAAATACGTTCCCTGACTTTCAGCATCGTTATAAGGAATGCCATTAAGGGTTACATTAATCCGGGTTGCATCGGTACCACGGATACGGATACCCGTATAGCCAATGCCATTACCGGCATCCGAATTAATTACGGTAGAAGGGGTTTGGTTTAAGAGGTAAGGTAAATCCTGGCCCAGATTTATTTTTTCAATTTCTTTCTGACTGATATTGGTTTTGGCAAAAGGCGCATTGTCCGCAGCCCGGATTGCCAAAACTTCAATAGGCTTTAAATAAGCCGTGTCGTTAAAACTTTTTTTTGTTTGGGCCATGCCGCACAACAATCCCATACAGCCAATGCTGCCCAATAATAATTTCTTCATGATAAGTTTTTGTGCTGAAATCCCGGGATTGAAAATGATCCCTGATTTTTTTACCTGCAACGGTAATTTGTTTGCTCCCTTCGCAGGCATTATCCTGAGCAGGTTATCGGGTGTAATCTCAGCCTCAATAATTGAAGCACCCCGGAAATTCAGACGATGAAAAAGATCTAATAGTTTGTAAAGATATGGGCCTTTGTAATTACTTTCCAAAAATTGTAACAAATACTTCTGTAAATCGTAACCATAAAAATAATCAGCCATGAAAAAATTATTTATTTTCCTATCGATCATTACAGAGCTTACCTGTTTTTCTCAAGACAATATTTTAGTAAATGATGCCAAAGCCGAAAAGCGGATTTTAAATGCAAGTTTTAATGCCATCACTGTATCAGACGGGATAGAACAGTTGCTTACACAAGGAAATACGGAAGCCATTGCAGTAAGTGCATCTTCACAGGAATACATAGGTCGACTTAAAACTGTTGTTGAAAATGCTGTGCTTAAAATTTATTATGATGACAAGTCGGTTTTTGGGAACAGCGATTCAAAAAGAAAATTGAAAGCTTATCTTTCATTTAAATCATTAGAAAAAATAAAGGCTTCATCCGGTGCCAATGTAATTGTAAAGTCTGATTTAAATTTGGATAAACTAACAGTGTCCTTTTCGAGCGGCTCATTATTTTCTGCAAAATTAAATGTCAAAAATTTTGAAGTAGATCAAAATAGTGGTGCAGAAATTGTTGTTACGGGTGCTGCCGCAAATTTAAAAATAGGATTGAGCAGCGGTGCTATTTTTTAAAGGCTACGATTTGTTGGTTGATTACTGCGAAGCCAAAGCCAGCAGTGGCGCTGCAGTTAGGGTTAATGTAAATAAGGAAATTAATGCAAAAGCAAATAGTGGCGGCGCCATTCGTTACAAAGGCAATGCAACCATTAAAGAAATTGATGTTAACAGTGGTGGCAGTGTAAAAAAAGTTTAGAACTTCAATATTTATAATTATGAAAAAATTAGTAACCGCAATTTTTTGTTTGTTTACAATAATTGCAAATGCGCAAAAGGTTTTAGTTAATGATGCCAATGCCGAAAAGCGAACCTTAACCGGAAACTTTAATTCGATTAAAGTTTCCGGAGGAATAGATCTTTACCTTTCTCAATATGATGAAACATCCATGGCAGTAAGTGCATCCAGTGATGATGTAAAGCAAAATTTAAAAACGGTTATTGAAAATGGAACGCTTCGGATTTATTATGATTCAAAAGGCAATTGGAGCCGGGGAAATAAAAAAATGAAAGTGTACCTGTCATTTAAAAATATAGAAAAAATTGAAGCTAGTGGTGCCAGCGAAATACAAGTTGCAGGTACTATTTCGGCACCCAAATTAAAACTGGATTTAAATGGCGCCAGTGAATTTAAAGGCAATATTGCGGTTACTGATTTGCAGGTTGAATCCAGCGGTGCCAGTGATGTAAAAATAAGTGGCTATGCAACCAATGCATCTATACAATGCAGTGGTGCCAGCGATTTGAAAGGATACGATTTGGTTGTAGATAACTGTAATGTAAAAGCTTCCGGAGCTTCTGATATTAATATTACTGTAAACAAAGAGCTGAATGTAAATGCCAGTGGCGCCAGCGATGTGTATTATAAAGGAACAGCAGTTATAAAAGATTTAAAAAGCAGTGGGGCCAGTTCAGTGGCGAGGAAGAGTTAAATTGTTTATGGGGAGAGATTAAGTCAATAGGCAATTGGCAATGAGCAAAATTCAAAAGGAAAGAGTTTATCAATTGGCAATATTCAATTCATCAACAATTAATTTATCTCCTCAAATATTTCCAAATCATCAAATCATCAAATCATCAAATCTCCAAATCATCAAATCTCCAAATCTCCAAATCATCTTCAAATCATTAAAATCATTTCCCAAAAGCCCAAATTAAAAAACTGGGGAAAGCCTTGCTCCATGCCGCATAATCATGTTTTCCTGTTGCTGATTCTTCATAAACAATATCCGTTGGCGGGCATACATTTTTGCTTTTAATTAATTCAATCAAATCCTTTGTATCATCAATCACATCGGTTATGCCGTCCAGGTCCCGGTCGCTTTTTTCTTCATCAGCGCCTGCGTAAAACCAATATTTTAAATGCGGTTTTTTTCTGGATGATTTTATAAAACGCAACATGATTCTGTTGGTAGCGTCGGAATAAGCGGAGTCATTGGTATCCTTATCCCGCCACCAGAATGATCCCGAAAACACCCCAACTTTATCAATCTTATCAGCATGGTTCCAGGCAAAGTCAAATGCAGACAATCCTCCCAGCGACATACCTGCAATGGCAATGGAATTAAATTTTCTGACACCTGCTTTTTTTTTGATATCAAAATATAATTCGTTGTCAATAAACTCAGCATATTTATCGGCCTTATTACCCCGGTTTTTAAAATCAGGAAAACCGGCTACACCATATTGCTCCTCCCTTTTTGTTGTATGTATGGCAACAATCATCAGGGGCTGAATCAGTTTTTTATTATACAAATCATTCAGTGTTTCTTTTAAATTTAAGTTGGCAACATCTTGCCCGTCATTCAGCAACAATAAATTCATGCTGCTTTTGTCATCCGGCATGGGAGTGCTGATGATGGTAAGCTTTAAATGCTGCTGCAAATGCCTGCTGTAAATTTCATCCTCCTGTTGTTTTATTTTTTTTGAACAGGATGAAAAGCTGATAGTCAGTATCAGTAAGCTTATGCAATAGATAGATGAGTGCTTCATGTTTTTATTTTGAAAAACAAATGTATATTATTTGGCTGCAAATATGCAAACCATTACTTTTGCACTGCGAAGTAGAGCAGCGGTAGCTCGTCGGGCTCATAACCCGAAGGTCAGAGGTTCGATCCCTCTCTTCGCAACAAGGCAAATGTGGCTCCATAGCCACATTTGTTTTTTAATAAACACTCACATTGTGAGATTTTTTCCTGGCAAATTTTCAATGCTTAAGGATTTGATTACCTCCTCCTTCCTTTTTTGGTCATCATTTTTTGCGTATTGAAAAATAGATGTAATCATCATGAAATCTGGATTTGTAAATATTTTTGGTAAACCCAATGCAGGCAAAAGCACTTTGCTCAATACCCTCATGGGCGAAAAACTGGCCATTGTTTCGCATAAAGTGCAAACAACCCGGCATCGTATTAAGGCAATTTTATCGGGCCCCGATCATCAGATTATTTTTTCTGATACGCCGGGTATTATTGAACCGAGGTATAAGTTGCATGAAAAAATGATGGCGGCTGTTAAAGGCAGTTTGGAAGATGCAGATGTGGCCCTGTTAATTGCAGCTGCCAATGAGGATGCTGCAGAAAATCATGAAATTTTTTCGGCATTGCGTTTAAAAGCTCCGGCGCTGGTTGTATTAAACAAATCGGATAAAATAAAAGAAGAAGATTTAAATGTAGCGGTAACATTTTTTAAACAGCAACCCTATTGTAAAGAAGTGCTGGTGATTTCAGCATTAAAGAAAAAGGGCATTGATGAATTGCTGCAAGCAATTTTAAACCTGTTGCCCGAAGCAGCACCTTTTTACGAAGGCGATGATTTAAGCGATCTGCCCACCAAATTTTTTGTGGGGGAGATGATAAGAGAAAAAATATTTTTATTGTACGGCGAAGAGATTCCTTATCATGCCACCGTTTTGGTACAGGAGTTTAAAGAAAAAACAACACTGATAAAAATTCAGGCCGATATTATTGTACAAAGAGATACACAGAAAGGAATTATATTGGGTGAAGGCGGCAAGATGATAAAGCAACTGGGAACCCTTGCCCGTAAAGACATTGAGGAGTTTTTAAACAGTAAAGTTTTTCTGGAACTGTTTGTAAAAGTAAGACCCAAATGGAGAGACAACGATTTGCAGTTACGGGAATATGGGTATTAAATAATGGATAATTGATAAATTTTAAATGGATAATTATTTATTCATTTTTGATTCTGATAATAAATTTCAATATAAATAAAATGAGTTTTACAATCGCAATAGTGGGCCGCCCCAATGTAGGAAAGAGTACTTTTTTTAACCGCATGCTGGAGCAGCGTAAGGCCATCGTTGATGATATCAGCGGTGTTACCCGAGACCGCCAGTATGGTGTGGCAGAATGGAATGGAAAATTTTTCAACCTGATTGATACCGGCGGTTTTGTTCCCAAAAGCGAAGATGTTTTTGAAAAGGAAATACGCAAGCAGGTTTTGATAGCTTTGGAAGAAGCCGATGCCATTATTTTTTTAGTGGATGTTGCCACAGGTATCACCGATCTGGATCAAACAATGACGCAGATGTTGCGTAAAACGTCCAAACCCATTTTTTTGGTGGTGAACAAAGTTGATAATCACGATCGATTGCTGGAAGCATCTGAATTTTACAGTCTGGGTTTCGAAAATATTCATTTTCTGTCTTCCATCAGTGGCACCGGTACCGGCGATTTGCTGGATGAAATTACCGCATTGATTACAGAAGATTCCGAAAAAACAGATGATAGCGACTTACCAAAATTTGCCATTATTGGTCAACCCAATGTAGGTAAATCTTCTTTACTGAATGCCTTAACTGGGCAGGAGCGTACCATTGTAAGTGATATTGCCGGCACTACCCGGGATACCATTCATACGCACTACAAAATGTTTAATAAAGAATTTATTTTAATTGATACTGCCGGTATTCGCCGCAAGAGCAAGGTAAATGAAGATCTGGAATTTTATTCGGTTATCCGTGCCATCAAAGCGGTTGATGAAGCCGATGTTTGTTTGATGTTGCTGGATGCCGAAAAAGGTATTTCGGCACAGGATCTTTCTATTTTTGCAATGGCTGTTAAAAAAGGAAAGGGTATTGTGGTGCTGGTAAATAAATGGGATGTAATGCCCAAAGAAACCAACACCGCCCGTGATTATGAAATTGCATTAAAGAAACGGCTGGCACCATTTACCGATGTGCCCATTTTGTTTATTTCGGCCACCGAAAAAATACGGATACACAAGGCCATGGAGCTTGGGCTGGAAGTGTACGATAACCGCAAGCAACACATTCCAACCTCCAAACTAAATGATATCATGCTCAAGGCGGTTGAAGCCTATCATGCACCGGTGGTTAGGGGCAACCAGGTTAAAATAAAATATGTAACGCAATTGCCAGTGGTGGTTCCTTCCTTTGCTTTCTTTTGCAATTACCCCGATGATATAAAAGCGCCTTATAAAAATTACCTGGAAAACCAGATGCGGACAAAATTTAATTTTTCTGGTGTACCGGTAAGGATATTTTTCAGGAAGAAATAATTTAAATTAAAGATGACATCTTTTCAAAAGATGTCATCTTTAATTTAAAAAAGCCTTGGCTCGTTTTATAACGGGCCATTTTTTTGTTTAGCATTTATTGTCTTTAACTAATTGAAATATTTATTTTGGATATGGAAATAAATAAAAATAGATTGTGTTAAAAGGATATATCGAAAACTAATAGAGTGTTCATTAAAAGATAAGATAATAGCGCCAATACAATTGGTTATGCGTCATACTTGGGCGACCTGCTAACTTTGAACTGACTGCAAGAAATTGACATTGACAAATCCGATATTTGCAACATGACAAAAATTAAATTCTGCTTTACTCTCTTTTTTTTGCTTTTCGTATTTCATACAAATGCGCAGCAAACTCATGTTGACAGCTTAAAACAACAACTGGCCGTAGCAAAAGCAGACAGTGTGAAAATTGGTTTGGCGGTTCAAATAAGCAACGCATATTCTAACACCAACCTTGACTCAATGGTGTTTTATTCCAAGCAGACAATCCATCTTCTGCACCATGCCTTCGCAGTAGAAAAAGTAGACAGCATTAAACTGCAAATCTTGTGGGGCATAAGCTACATGAATCAATATGTAAGCAATGATTCAATGGTATTTTATGCGCAGCAAGCGTTGCTGCTTTGTATAAAAAACAGAAACAGTTTCCCTGTCGGCACTGAAGCACAGGCATTATCTTTCCTTGCTAGCTCATTGTGGTGGGCAGGAAATTATCCTGATGCCCAGGAAACATATTTTAAAGCATTGCAAATAGCTGAACCGCTTGCCGACACCATGCTTATAGGACATATTT
>JANPAP010000053.1:0-5011 GCA_031429975.1 Chitinophagaceae bacterium | reverse complement strand
ATAGAGTTTGCTTTCTCTTAAGTCTACCACTACAATTGCAAACATGCCATTTAATTTTTCTACCATCCCCCTAAAACCATATTTCAAATACAGATACAATACCACTTCTGTATCGGTAGTACTTTTAAAATTACATCCATCTGCAACCAAGGCTGGTTTTAAATCAAAGGCATTATAAATTTCGCCGTTTAAGGTAAGTATCACTTTTCCATCTGGCGAACACATAGGCTGGTGGCCGTTTTTAGATAGATCAAGAATGCTTAACCGGTTAAATCCAAGAATGCCTTCAAAGGGCAGATTAATTTCCTGATTTTCCTGATGACTGAATTCTTGAGCAGTTTGCTCTTTTAAACTAAACGCCATAATGCCCGAATCATCGGGGCCACGATGCTTTTGAGCAATGAGCATATTGCTGATAACGGCTGTGTTTTCTATTGGCCTGTTATCGGTGTTTATATATCCTGTTATTCCACACATGGAAAATAAATCTGTTATTTTTTTGAAAGTAAATTTATCAATGCATCCCGATGCGATTCGCAACGGATGATATTTAAAAGCAATCTGCGTTTTCTGGCATTCATCAATTTAGGAAAAAGGCCCCTTGCCCTTATAGATGCAATGAGCTTTCCAAAATAAGGTTCAATATAAGTAGTATACATTGGATTTACTGAGCTGCAATATTCATTAAATGCACTGCTTAGTTTTTCATCGTTTTGAATCACTGCATTTAAATCATCCAGTTTATTATTGATGGTTTGTAATTCAATTTCTGTAGGATGAAAAAGCCCCGGAACGCCACTGTTTTGTTTAACGGGAATTATTTCAAAACTGATTGTATCGGTAATTATAAATTTTACAATCAACCCAAAATTCCAATCCGTATCCTGTTTGCCGGGATCATCATAAATAAAATTTCCCAAGCCATAAAAAATGGGTTTGCCTTTATACACTTCATATCCACTAAAGCAATGAGTGTGATAAGAAACGATAGCATCTACACCAATATCAACAAAAAACCGGCAAGTTTCTTTAATCCTTGGTGCCGGTAAAGGATGAAATTCGTTGCCACCATGCAACATCAGTATTACAACATCATGCTCCTTTTTGGCAGCAGTAATATCATAGTAATTTTTTACAAGGTTTAAAGCGTTGGCAGCAATTTCTCCGCCGGGAGTTTCAATAAATTCGTTTTCGGCAATATTGAATATCGCAATTTTCTTTCCCTTAATGTTTATAGAAAAGTGCTTTCGCCTGGCTGCTTCTGTTATACCAATTCCTACAGTTTCAATCCCTGCATTTTTACACAATTCGATGGTATCAAGCGCCCCTGCAGCATCACAATCCATCATGTGGTTGTTGGCCATTGCTGCCAGTTTAAAGTTGGCATGTTTTAAAATTTCAATGGTATGCGAAGCTGCAAATTGATATGGACCCGTTTTCTGAATCCGACTTTTTGTTTCGGTAAGCGGGCATTCTATATCTGTTACATTTAAATCGTTTCCATTAAATACATCAATAAAGTTATTATAGATGGCATTGAAATCCTTTTTTGCGGACAATGCTTCTATCCGATTATGCGGACAAAAATCGCCGGTAAATAAAATTTTAATTGCTTCCATTTTTTTAAACCTCTTTAATTATTTGGCAATAAATTTTCTAATTCATCTGTAGAAATAAATTGCACATCGGGCCATTTAATTAATACCCTTTTCATTAAATTTTTTAAATCGCTTAAGCCTCTTTCCCTGTTTTGCGGATTTATAAACCCAATATAATTGATGCGATGCGAACAAATCACCGCCGGCTTTTGCCACATAAATGCCGCATGAATTTGAGCCATACAACTATCCACCCAATCCTTGGAAGGTAATTGGGATGGTTCGAAAAAGCAATTGCGGATATTATAGGTTAATCCCAAATTATTTTTTTCTCCAAAATAATGAGGGATGGTTTTGTACTTATCAAATGAGCCGGTTGGTTGCAATTGATTACGGATTCCCTGCAGTATTTTTACCCCCTTCAATTGTAAGGTTGGTTCCAAACCCGAATCCCAATTATAACAAGGTGCAATAAACGATTTTGAAACAAAGCCAAATGTATTTTCAAACATAGATAAGCCTTCTGCAACTATTAATTTTTGTGCTGCTACATCGGTTGGATGATCCCAATCGTAGGCTTCCATAAAGCTGTAATCCTGCTTGCCCGAATAGGTTGTTGCATAATCAAAACAGAATAAAGCATCTTCGTTTTCGGATTGCAATACCTTTAACCAACGTTTAAATTGCAAATGCTCCCGTCCATGAAATTGAGGCATAAACAATCCTTCTGAAATTGCCTTTTGCCATTTGGAAAAAACTTTATCGTGTGCAGGATATTTTAAAAGTGTTTCTCTAAAATCTTCAAAATAAAATTGCTTATACCCGGATGCTTTTATCTTTTCAAAATCGGGATTAGCCATGATGGTATTAGTCGTAATCTTTAAAGGATTTCCTTTGTTGTCACGAATGGATTGCAACAGGTTAAACAATTCATCCAAATCGTCATTACTTGCCAACGCATCGTTTTTAAAAACACTGTTGGCAATATCCAATCCTTTTTTTTCGAATGCCTGTAATGCTTGTTTTGAAGCGGTACGAATAGAGCCCCAATCATCCGATTCGATAATAATATATTTACCTTTCAGGCGCAAACCTTTGCTGTTGGTGCGTTGTGCAGCAATCCATGCTTTTTGTCTTTTTAAAAATTTAGAAACTGGCACTATAAAAATTATACTTTATTTTTTTGAAAGATCAAACTCGAGTGTGCTGACTACATATTTTGCCAATGCAGTTGGCGCCCATTTACGGTTGTAATTTTTGATCACTTTTAATGCGTCAACATCTTTTAAATGTATCAGTTTTTCCTGAATCAAATCCCAGTTAACTTTATCATTTGGCAGGTACCCCATCTCTGGTAATTCAACCAGTTCTTCTTCAAAATTCTGGTACCATTTTACAGAAAGTTGATCGGTAACAATTGCGGTGCCTACCATAAAACTTTCGATAAATCTGTTGGGTATGCTAAGCCGGAAGCCAGAGACATTTGCATTGTATTTAAAGCCTCCAATATAACTGGTAAAATCTTTTAAAGGGACCGGTGCATCTTTTGTTAGAAACAATGCATCATCTACTACCCCTTGTTTATTGATTACTCTTGCATCGCATTGATTGCCCATTTGGCGGATGATTTTAAAAAGCTGGTAGCGCTTTTCGTTAGGGTGCTGTAGTTTACCGGCAAAGTAACCCATGATTACGCCTTCATCATCAAAGTTTACCGGTTGTGCAATATTTGTTTTTGCTGCAGGCCCGGTTGCGCCTCCAAAATAACAGGTTAATAATTGTTGCTTATTTTCTGTTTGAAAAGAAATGTAATGATCGTACCCCATTTTTAATGCGGCATATTTTACAGACCAAGCCAACCGCCTGCAACCAAGCATGGCAGGTTTTATTTTATTTTTATAAATTATTGCCTCTTTTGGAAAGGGTATAAATACTTCATCCGTTAAACGAAACCCTGCTTCATCAATTAGTTTTGGACATTGTACTTTAAAATAAACGGCTGCATTTTTTAAACTATCCGATTCAAAAGAAAAGGGGCTATCTGCCACATCAAAAACAAATTTATTTTGCTGATTTTTTTCATCCACAAAAACTGCTTCTAAATTATAGGTTTCAAAAAGCAATAACTGGTAGCGACTTATAAACCTAAAAAACTGGCGGCGTAAATAATCATTTAAAACGAAGTAATAAATAAACTGGTAAAACGGTAACCGAAATTTTAATTTGATTTGTTTTTGTTGTTCAATTTGTTGTAAACCCAGTATCAACCATTGATAATAGGAATGATGACGGATGGGAATTGATTTTATAATTACTTTATTCATTAAGTAAGCAGTACCGATTTTACAAAATCAATATATTCTGTTGGTGTACCAAAGAATAGCATTTCGGTTTTTGGTTGCTTTAAAAAATGGATGGCACAACCTTTTTCAATTAGCGCATTATACATCGGTGCTATATAGTGCTCTCCTTTATGTTCTTCATTATTAAATGTAGCCTGATAGGCATCGATAAATAATTGCATCGATTTAAAATAATATAAACCGTTGGAGCAAAGATTTGAGATCCTTATTTTCTCGGTGGTTTTTGCTACGAGGTTTTCCGAATTATCTTTTGGTTGCACAAATGACCAATGTTCCCCCTCTCCTTCAAACACCTCCAGATAACCATCGGTTTTATCCATAAATTCCGGAATGATGAAATTGGTTTTTGCGGTATCTGCATTAAAAATCAGCATGGAATCATCTGCTCCTTTTTTAAGTAGTTTTTCTATGCCGATCTTTATGGTTTCGGCCTGGCCGAGGGTGGGTTTATCGAGTTCAATTAATTCAAAATTATTAATGCCCATTTGTTGGCACTCTGCAATTATAAAAGTTTTTGTATCGAATATATTGCGATACAAAAACACAAATCTTGCAGTTTTAAATTGACTTTTAAAACTTGATACCGCAATGCGGAATAAGGAATCCTTACCTGCAAAAAGCATGTACTTTGGCAGGGTATACCCTTCCTTTGTAAAGCGCATACTTAAGCCAGCCATTGGAATAAAAATGATCATAAGGCTTTAAAGTATTGATATAATCTTAACGCATTTGCCATTAAACCCAATTGCCTGTTTTTATTATCGGCATGTAAAGGCAGCATCGATAAAAACAAATGAATCATTAATGCAAAATTTTGTTTGCTATTTATGTTGATCCCTGCAAAACTTCGTTTTAAAAATTCGTCTTTTATGGCGCCAACCATTTCGTTGGAATAAATATTCATGTTGATGGCTGAAGTTGGTAAATCAATTTCCAATTGAAATCTGCCAGCAAGAATATAATCGTACAGCCCGATAACAGAATGCGATAATTTTGCAACATCATACCTTATATCGACCCCCGTGGAATTGATTTTAAAAAGAACATCAA
>JANPAP010000052.1:0-15446 GCA_031429975.1 Chitinophagaceae bacterium | reverse complement strand
AAAATGGTAGAAGCCCCCGAAGGAATGATGGGCGACGGCTTTATGGCAACATCGCTTGAAAAAGTGGTAGGCCTTGCCCGAAAAAATTCTATCTGGCCATTACCATTCGCTTCCGAACCTTGCAAGGTCGTAATGAGAGGCCATGGTGGCCATAAACTCAATACCACAGCAGGATGTAGCGAATGGTACTGGCCAGATAGAATTTTTTCGGGCAAGGCCTACCACTTTTTCAAGCGATGTTGCCATAAAGCCGTCGCCCATCATTCCTTCGGGGGCTTCTACCATTTTTACTTTATTATTGAATTGTACGGGACGCATAATTTTTAAATTTGATCTTTGAGTAAGCTGCTACTTTTTATTATAACAATTACCCAACTTTTTTGTTCTTCAATACTTATCTCTTTAACAACAAATAAGTATTTGATGATATGGAAATTTTCTAATCTTCCCAGTTTAATGCACCTTTTTTAATGATATAGATAAACCCTGTTAAAAATAATCCTACAAAGGTTGCTACCGCCGCAAAGCCTTGCCAGCCCAGCTCCCTAAAATTTACTGCATAAGGATAAAAGAAAATCACCTCTATATCAAACAACACAAAAAGAATGGCAACCAAAAAATATTTGATCGCCATTGGCTGCCGTGCATTGCCTTTAATTTCTATACCGCTTTCAAAATTTTGAAGCTTATCAACGGTTTTACGTTTTGGTCCAATAAAATGGGTTAACCCCATCATGGTAGCAATAAATCCTATTGCAAAAAACAATTGAATACCAATTGGCAGATAATTGCCTGCATTATTTAAATCGCCGGCTTGAAGAATAAAGAATTGCATTTCGCAAAAATAAGGCAGGGTAATCAAAAAACAATCTAACATTTAATTTAATAGAAAAACCCCATCCTGATTTGGAATGGGGTTTTAATAATTTTGTTTTAAATGTTATTTCTTTTTGGTTGCAGCATTTTTTATAGCACTGGATTTTTCGGCTACCGATTTACCTGCTCCCTGTTTTTGTTTAGACTGTTTTGGTGTTGCAGGTGTGCTCATATTCATACTGGAAATGGCAACTTTATTACTGATTGTTTCTGCATCTGTTGAGTCGAGTGATAATACCTTATCGCAAAAATTTAAAGCCAATGCCTTATCCTTTTTTGGAGAGGAGGCATAATACACAATAAAGTATTTATAACTGCCAATTAACTGGTTTTTATATTTAACACTATCCACCAACGCAACTTCAATTGTTTTTTCGAAAGAAGCATTTGCCAAGCCTTGTGATAAGGTGGAATCGATTGCCCAGTTTGCTTTTCCAATCATATAATAACTGAACGCATCATCGGGATATATTTGACTAAACACATTAAATACTGCAATAGAAGAAGGATAGTCGCCACTGCGGAAATAATTATATCCGGCATAATACAGATCAATTTTTCTAGGTATTTTCGAAATACTTACAATCTTATTATACCAATCTGCAGCTTCTTTAAACCTCTTTTGATTTTCAAAATTTACTGCCATGGTTTTTAATAATGCCGCTTTGCCAGCCTCTGTACTATCGGCTAAAACTGCTTTGTCAATATAGTTACCAGCAGTAACTTCATTACCCGGAAAAACTAATAATACTTCAGCATAGGTTTTATAATCAGTAGGCCCAATTTTATCTTCCTTTTGTTTTGAAAAATATTTTTCGAAGGATGCTTTTGCATTAATAGAATCGCCTAATTTTTGGTAAGCATAAGCTTTTAATCCAAACAAATTAGGATAGGGAGTTGTACCACCTGCTGCAATACATTCATCTGCTTTTGAAATGGCTTCTGTAAATAAAGCCTGGGCATATTTCATAGAAGCCCTGTAATAACAGTTCTTAGGATCTTCATCAGAATTGTTTAAAAATTTATCGAGATATCCTGCCGCTTTCCCAACATTGCTGAGATAATAATATTGGTATAAATTTTCGTAAACAGGGCCGTAGGCCGGGTCTTTAGCAATTGCATCGTTGTAATACCGCATGTAAATTTCTTCTTGCCCAATGCCCTGGGTTTGATATATTTTTCCAATACGGTAGGATGCCCTTGTGTAAGTTGGATTCAACTCTAAAGCAGCTTCATACGATTTTTGTGCATTACCACCATCTGCTATCTTTTTATACGCATCGCCTAAATTGGTATAAACATCAGGATCCTTCATATTTTTTAAAACAACCGCCTGTTTTAGTTTATCAATGGCATAATCAGCATCGCCATTTTTTGTATTTATATTGGCAAAACCAACTGCATTTAAAACCGCAATATTTTTTGCCTGGCTCAAGCTGATGGCAGTTTCAAAACGATTACGGGCATCCTGATTTTTCCCTTCCAGCAATTCCACATGTCCCATACCTGCAATCAAAATTGGGCTACCGTTATTGGTCATCAGGCTATTTTGGTAAAGTGTTTTTACACTAGCCAGATCGTCATATTCTGATCCGATCATGGATTGCCCCAACCAATATACCGCTTCGGCATTTGACGGATTGGCTGCAACCAGCTTTTCGAAAACAGCTTTTGCACTTTTATACCTTTCGTAATACAGGAATTTTTTACCCTCTTCAATGGTTTGTGCTTTAATTGCAGTTGAAACAAACAATGCAGCAAATAACAACATTCCCAATTTTAACTTACTCATTTTTCATTTTGATTTTAATACTTTACAATAATACATACAACCTTTTAAAAAACTTACTCTTTTGGTAACTTTTGATTTAGGTGAACATTACGAATTGTGAAAGACATTTTTGCCGGTGCTAAATAAGCT
The DNA here is from genome assembly GCA_031429975.1 of Chitinophagaceae bacterium. Classification (GTDB taxonomy): domain Bacteria; phylum Bacteroidota; class Bacteroidia; order Chitinophagales; family Chitinophagaceae; genus Ferruginibacter. The sequence goes on along the minus strand of JANPAP010000052.1, from coordinate 12,649 downwards.
CTCCTAAAAATTAACTGACCTCTTTCGTATTGCATAAAACCTGCAAAGCCACTTCCTAATCCTGAATAGTTTTCCTTAAGTATATAATACAATCCTCGTACCAAAGGATAGCGCCTTGACATAATTCCAACTTGCGTTGGCATCACATAAGGCGAATCTACACAACGATCACATTTTACGTAAGCAATTTTTACTTTTCTTAACATATTTACCTGTGCTGAATCTTCTGGATTACCAATCCAGCTTATTCCTACCAGCCCTATGGCATTGGTATCAGCAGCAACAAAACTCAACACCTCCTGACTTGTTTTTAATGCTTTTACTTTTGAACTATCAAATTTTTTACCCTTTAAAATACTATCCATCGCAAACCTAACGGTGCTGGTTGCACTCAAACCATCAAACACAATTTTTTTATTGTTTTTAATTTCGCCGGATAATAATTGTTTTAACCCTTCCAGTGTAAAAACACTGTCTTTACTTTTTATATTCAACACTATTGCAATTGCATCCGATGCAATCTTTTCACTTTTGGGAACATAATTAATTTGCTGATCAAAATATTTTGCTTCCTTATAAGATAACCCCCGGGTAACAATGATCATTCTTGTAGATGAATCGGAAATCAAATCTTTTAAACAGGCAGCTTCCGATTTGTATTCCACCATAATTTTTGCATCCGGAAAAGATCCTTCAAATGTTTTTACCTGTGCTTCAATCACTGGCTTGAAAGACTCATCTACACTAATTTTTATCACTCCACTGGTAGTGGTATCTGTAACAGTTAATTGTTTTTTTTCGTTGCACCCGGCTAACAAATACATTGCACAAAATAAAACCAGCAGATTGCGGTTGATTATTATAGTTCTTATCATCAATCGTTAAAATAATTTTTTTGGTACCCCCGGTAAATTCTAAACAAACCATAAATCCAACAAACTGCAGCAAATATTTTTATCGTCACTGGGTCGTAATGCGCTAAAAATTCAGCCGTATATTTAATGGGAAACATAAAAAAGAATCCGGCAATTATTAAAAAACTTCCCATCCCATAATTGCTGATGGAACGCATTTGTGAAATTCCTTTTTCCCTTTCACTCATAGGTTTTTTTTCAAATTCTTCCAATGCCATAATCATTTGATTTTTATCTGTTGCAATTTAATTCATTCATTTACAGTTATAACCTGATTTTTTAAATTATCGGGGTTACAAAATACGGCAATTATTCCGATGCTGTAAATCTTACCGGAATTGTATAATATACCGGCACATTTTGGCCACCCATTTTACCCGGGTTCCATTTCGGCATTTTCTTTAATACCCTTACTACTTCTTGATTAAATGGCAAACCGCCATCCTTTATAACAGTAAAAGTTTTTAATTCGCCATCAAAGCCAACCACAAATTTTACCTTAACCAATACCGACTCTTCTCCTTCTAATGCATCGGGGTTCTTTAAATTTTTTTGTAAAAATCTTATCAATTCTTTTTCGCCACCCGGATAAGATGCCTGCACATCAGGATTATCAACCGGCAATTTATTTTCAACAATTGCTGGCGCTTGAACCGGCAAAACAATATTTTCTACAATTGCTGGTGGAGGAGGATCCCCAATATAATTGCCTACTACATTAATGATATTTTTACTTCCTATTTGTAACAGGCTAATATCTTGCAATGAATCAGTCGCTTCGTTTTGCTGTACCATTATCATGGATGAATTAAATTTTGTTTGATTCCGCAAATTAGTTGCAGTGGATGTTGGTTTAGGTTCCGGTATTTTTTTTTCCTTAAAAATTTCATGAAGTGTATACCCATCACTAACAATAAATGGGATCGCAACATTTTTTTTATCAGCAAATAAATTAATTAAAGTAAATAACAAAACGCCTGAAAACAGTAACAGCAATGCAGTTTTTACCCGATGGAAATAATTTTTATGAAGCTCATAGGCGCCATATAATTTATTACGGTTATCAAAAATAATATCAAGTACATCTGCTTTTAAAATTGATTCGGTAGTCATTGTTAAAGGTTTTGAAATGAGTAAAAAAAACAAAACCGGCGCCGTTTGCAATAAGATGCTTATAGCTAATTATTCCACAAATAATTAAATTAATTTTTGTTTCAACCGGAGCGATGCAATTATGAACGGCAGTAAAAAATTGCCATTGTAAACTATATTTGTTGCATGAAAATATTGATGGTTTGTCTGGGCAATATTTGCAGAAGCCCATTGGCAGAAGGTATTTTAAAATTTAAACTTAAACAGGCGGGTATAAACTGGGATGTAGAAAGTGCCGGAACAAATAGATTTCATATTGGTGAACCCCCTCATCATTTTTCACAAAAAGTTGCATTATTGAATCATATTGATATCAGTAAACAGGTAAGCAGACTATTTGTTAAAGAAGACTTTGATGCTTTTGATAAAATTTATGCCATGGCTGAAGATGTAATTGATGACATGAAAATTATTGGGCAGGATAAATTTAAAATTGAGAAGGTTGATCTATTAATGAATGCAATTTACCCCGATAAAAACATGGATGTACCCGACCCTTGGTATGGTGCAGAACCCGGCTATCACGAAGTTTTTAAAATGATAAGTCTGGCCTGCGATGCACTGATTAAAAATATCAAATAATAAAATACTATTTTTAATTTTTAAATAAATCTTTAACCAACTAACTAACAACACAGTTAAATATATAATGGCAAAAGCATCCATACCACAAGGCACCCGGGATTTTTCGGCAGAAATAGTCCGCAAAAGAAATTACATTTTCTCCACCATCAAATCTGTATTTGAAATTTATGGTTTTGAACCGTTGGAAACTCCAGCAATGGAAAATATGGATACTTTAATTGGAAAATATGGCGACGAAGGTGATAAGCTGATGTTTAAAATTTTAAACAACGGAATCAGTAATCCAAAAAACTCAGAAAAATCTACCGCAGGTTTTCAAAAAGTGTTGGAGGGAAAAAGCAGCAGCGATCTTACCGAAAGAGCATTAAAATATGATCTCACCATTCCTTTTGCCAGGTATGTTGCGATGAATCATGGACGGCTTATTTTTCCTTACAGACGTTACCAGATTCAACCGGTTTGGCGGGGTGATAGTCCGCAAAAGGGCCGCTACAGAGAGTTTACGCAATGTGATGCAGACGTTGTTGGCAGCACTTCGCTTTTAAACGAAGTAGAATTGGCATCCATATACCATGATGTTTTTACAAAATTAAAACTGGATGAATATGAACTTAGGATTAACAGCCGCAAAATATTAACGGCCCTTGCCGAAGTTTGTGATGAAAGTGAAAAAGTAATTGCAATAACAACTGCCATCGACAAATTGGATAAAATAGGATTGGAGAGGGTAAAAGATGAATTAAGAAATAAAGAATTAAATGATGACCAGGTAGCACTTATTGAATCGTATTTAACGATGAACAATACCCTTACTACAACTGGCAAAAACAATAATGCTAAAATTGAATTTTTAAAAAACTTCTTTGCTGATTCTGAAATTGGACAGCAAGGAATTAAAGAGCTGGAATTTTTAATAACCAATTTGCCCGAAGAAAATAATGTAAGCATCGACCTTACATTGGCAAGAGGTTTAAATTATTATACCGGAATTATTTTTGAAGCAAAAGCACCGGATTCTGTAAAAATTGGCAGCATTGGTGGTGGTGGCCGTTATGATGATTTAACCGGATTATTTGATGTGCCCAACATACCCGGTGTAGGCATTAGTTTTGGTGTTGACAGAATTTATGATGTACTTACCGAACTGAATTTATTTCCTGAAGATGTACAAACCGGCACACAGGCTTTATTTTTTAATATGGGTGAAACCGAGAGCAGGTTTGCATTTGGCATCATGCAGCAATTAAGGCACAAGGGTGTTTCATGCGAATTGTATCATGAATTTGCAAAAATAAACAAGCAATTTTCGTACGCCGAAAAGAAAAATATTCAGCATGTAATAATAATTGGCAGTAAAGAAATAGAACAAAAATATTGCCTTGTAAAAAACCTCAGTACCGGTTTACAGGAAGTGGTTGTTTTTGAAAATTTGTATAATTACTTTAACAAATAAAATAGGTTACCAAAATTAATTTCAAGCATCAAAATAAAAATCATGAAAATTATTTCAAAACTGTCCTTCATTATTGTAGTTGCTGTTTTATTTACAGCCTGTAAAAAATCAAATACCATTGGCAAATTAATTCCCAAAGACGCAGCTGTTGTTTTTCATGTTGATGGGAAATCAATTCTTTCAAAAATTTCGTGGAACGACATTAAAAACAATCCACTTTTAAAAGATTCTGCGGATATAAATGCCTTGCCAGCATCCTTAAAAAAAATATTGGAAAACCCCGACAGCACGGGTATCGATACAAAATCTGATTTGGTATTTTTTATGATGAAAGATACTAGCGGCAGCTATTTGGGCTTTGAAGGCAATATAAAAGACGCAGCTACTTTTAAAGCATTCAATACCCAACTAATTGAAAAAGGTACTGCCTCCGAAAGTGATGGATTAAATTTTATCAGCAAAAATCCTATCAGTTTAGGATGGAGTAAAGATAAATTTGTGTACGTTTTCGATCTGCCTCAAATGCAGCAATCTGCTAAAGATTCGGATGAAATGAATACGGATTCAAAGCCATCTGCAACAAGGGATATGGCTGCTATCTGTAAATCAATTTTTTTATTAAAAGAAAATAACTCATTGGCGGTTGATGAAAGATTTACCAACCTATTAAGTGAATCCGGCGATTTTCATTTTTGGATGAATGCCGAATCTTTATACAAAGACATGTTTAATAATAATCCCGCCATGGCCATGATAAACTTAGAAAAACTGTATAAGGGTAGCGTTACTACAGGCACTGCAAATTTTGACAACGGAAAAATCAATATAAATTTTAGCAGCTACGCAGGTGAAGAGATTACAAAATTGTATAAAAAATACAGCGGTGGCAAAATTAATGAAGACATGATTAATCGTCTTCCTTCTAAAAACGTAGATGTTTTTATGGCCATGAATTTTAAACCGGAAGGACTTCGTGAATTTTTGAAATTATTAAACCTGGATGGTTTATTAAACATTGGACTTACCTCTTTAGGATTTGGAATGGATGATTTTATTAAAGCCAATAAAGGTGATATCCTTTTTGCAGTTTCCGATTTTAAAATGGTAGCCGACACCACTCAATTACCAGAAACAGAAACACCAGTTGTAAATGTGTTTTCAACAAAGCCAGATTTTAATTATATTTTTTCGGCGTCTGTTGGCGATAAAAATGCATTTAATAAATTGATAAATGCAGGGAAAAAAGCAGGGGGCGCTTTCTTATCAGAAAAAAATTCAACCATTGCTTACCAAAGCAACGATACTTATTTTGCTATCGGTAATACAAAAGCAACTGTTGATAATTATTTTGCCGGAGGCAATACGAATGCTGCATTATTAAGCAAAATTTCTGGCAGTTCATTTGGTGGATATGTAAACATACAATCATTATTAAAGGCCTTTGAAACGGAGGCCAGCAAAGACTCTTCTGGAAAAGTTATTTACGATGCCTCTGTTAAACTTTGGGATAACATAACGATTAAAGGTGGTGAGCTTAAGAACAATGCAATCACTCAAACATTCGAAATTAATTTAGTTGATAAATCCACAAACAGCCTGCAGCAATTAAACCAATATGCAATTAAATTAAGCGAAATAATTATAGCCAAACAAAAAAAACAAAAAGAAGACATGATGGCTTTTGAAGATGCCATGCCTATACCGCCGACAGAAACTGTTAAAGAAAAATAAAACATAAAATATAAAACTGCCAATTCAAAAAAAATAGAATTGGCAGTTTTTTAATGTACGCTTCATGCAAATTGATTTACAAAATATACTTCCCGATTTTTTTACAAATGAATCTGTAGCACACTCACAAATTTGGAATCAATCCATAAGTTTTACTAAAGAAGAACATGTTCATATTGTTGCTCCAAGTGGCAGTGGCAAAACATCGCTCATACATTTTTTATACGGCCTCCGGAAAGATTTTAAAGGCCAGATTTTATATAACAAATCAGCAATCAAAACATTTGATGCCGAAAAATTTGCTGCATACAGGCAACAACATATCAGCATTGTTTTTCAGGATTTAAGACTTTTTACAGCACATACTGTATTGCAAAATTTAACAGTAAAAAATAATCTCGCTGTTTATCACAACGAAAATAAAATTACCGAAATGGCCCGCAGGCTGGGCATTGAGAGCAAACTACAAAAACTTTGCAGTACCTGCAGCTATGGCGAGCAACAACGTATTGCCATTATAAGATCGCTGTTACAACCCTTCGATTTTATTTTGCTCGACGAGCCTTTCAGTCATTTGGATGAAGCCAACAGAATAAAAGCCATGGAATTGATTGCAGAAGAAGCAGACAATAGAAAAGCTACCATCATTTTAGCCGACTTAAAACATTTGGAATATTTTAAAGCAGAAAGAAGATTGAATTTATAGATACAGTGATTTGGAGATTTGATGATTTGATGATTTGATGATTTGGAGATTTGATGATTTGGAGATTTGGAGATTTGGAGATTTGGAGATTTGATGATTTGGAGATTTGGAGATTTGATGATTTGTTCATTTGGAGATTTGGAGATTTGGAGATTTGATGATTTGTTGATTTGGAGATTTGGAGATTTTTGACTTTTGACTTATTACTTTTGACTTATTACTTATTACTTATGACTTATGACTTTTAAACCCACAACGTACACAAACCGAAATGCCATTAACTTACAAAAATATTGCTCCTTTTTTAGTATCTAACCAAAACAGGGTTTCCAGTATATTGAGTTATGCAGGGCTTGCTGTGGGCGTGTTGCTATTGTTATGTTCTTTGCAGATGTACATTAATATCAATCATCTTTTAAAAGAAAAAAACGAACGAAAAGATGGCTTTGATTACATATCGGTAACAAAATTAATTACCAATGAAAACATGGCAGAAGACCATAGTTTTAGTGATGCCGAAATTGATGCATTAAAACAACAAAAAACGATTGTAGATGCTACCCCATTACTGGCCAATAAATTTTTAGTAAAAGCTACTGGTAGCAGTGCTTTACCTTTTACTACCGATCTTTTTTTAGAATCGATTGACAATAGTTTTATTGATACCATTCCTGCCGAATTTAAATGGGAGGTAGGTCAGGATTTAGTGCCCGTAATTATGTCGGCCGATTACCTAGAACTATACAATACAGTTTTTGCTCCCAGTAAAGACTTACCGCAGTTCTCAGCAAAAACGGTATCCTCAGTAATTGTACAGTTAGAATGTTATACCAGCACGGGTGAAGTAAAAATTTTTAAAGCAAGTGTAGTAGGCCTAAGCGACCGGATTAATTCGGTGCTGGTTCCGGCAAATTTTTTAAAATGGGCCAACTTAAATTTTGCCAATACATCAAAAACAAAACCTTCCAGGGTATTTATAAAAGCAACAGATATCAACAATACCGAGTTGCTGAATTATCTGCAACAAAACCATTACAGTGTAAACAAAGACAAAACAAAATTTGGAAGAATTAAACAAATATTACAAGCCGTTGTAAGTGGCCTGTCGGGCTTTGGCATTTTAGTAATTTTATTGGCCATGCTGTTGTTTTCATTTTATTTACAATTGATGATTGAAAGAAGCAAGAACAACCTGCAACTATTGCTTACACTGGGTTATTCGCCCAATTGGCTTAGCAAAACTGTAGCAAAAAGGTGGATACCCATTTATGTAGTAATTGTTTTATCGGCACTTTCAATTACAATTATCAGCCAATGGATGTTTCAAAAATTTGCAATGAATGGCAGAGAAGATTTACCGGCATTTATTCATTGGTCGGTAATTTTAGTTGCCTTGGTATTGATGGTATTTTCGGTGCTTTTTAATTACAGACTTGTAAGTAAATTGTTGCATCGTTTATAATCCTTCAAACACAATTGCAGCGCCCTGCCCTACTCCTACACACATGGTAGCCAGGCCATATTTTCCTTTACGTTTATTTAATTCATGCAACAAGGTAGTTGCAATACGAACACCGCTGCAACCCAACGGATGCCCTAAGGCAATGGCACCGCCGTTTACATTTACTTTTAAAAAATCGAGTCCCAATTCATGAATGCAGGCAATAGATTGCGAAGCAAATGCTTCATTCAATTCTATCAAATCAAGATCACTAACGGTAATGCCCGCCCTTGTTAATGCTTTGCCAACAGCAGGTACTGGGCCCATTCCCATAATAGCGGGTTCAACACCTGCAACAGCCATACTTACAATTTTTGCAATTGGTTTTAAACCATATTTTATTACTGCCGCTTCACTGGCCAATAACATGGCTGCAGCGCCATCATTAATGCCACTGCTGTTGCCGGCTGTTACGGTACCATCTTTTATAAATGCCGGTTTTAACTGAGCCAGTTTTTCAGCAGTACTTAACCGGGGATGTTCGTCCTTATCAAAATCGAAAACATCTTTTCCTACCTGAACTTGAACAGGAATAATTTCATCAGCAAATTTATTTTCGGTATGTGCTTTTGCATATTTTTCCTGGCTGCGGATTGCAAATTCATCCTGTGCATGGCGACTGATATTCCATTGCGTTGCTACCTGTTCGGCAGTTTCGCCCATTGCATAAGGATGGTATAAGGCTGATAAGTTTTTATTTATAAAACGCCAACCCATGGTGGTATCATATACCTGAGGATCTCTTGCAAATGCACTGGTAGCTTTGGGCATTACAAAGGGTGCCCGGCTCATACTTTCAACGCCACAGGCAATATATAATTCTCCTTCCGAACACATAATTGCCCTGGCTGCATCCATTATAGCCTGCAATCCCGAAGCACATAACCGGTTAACTGTATTGCCTGCAACCGTTACAGGAAGGCCTGCCAGCAATGCCGCCATACGGGCCACATTGCGGTTGTCTTCGCCACTTTGGTTGGCAGCACCGGCAATCACATCTTCAATAGCATTGATATCGATATTGCTATTTCTGCTTATTAATGCTTTTATAACAAGTGCCAATAAATCATCCGGCCTTACCGAACTTAAAGCACCGCCGTATTTTCCAATCGGCGTTCTTACTGCATCAATAACATAAGCTGTTTGCATAAAAAATTATTTGCGGTTATTTTACCGGAAAATTGTAGCGTTACATTTTACTCAATAAAACAAGCGTTCAGTTTTGCTCGTTAAATAATATATAAATGAGTAAAGCAATGCAACCAACATTTTTGAATAATAGCAAAGAAACTAAAAAGCCCCAATCAAAAAAAATATCATCCGTTTTAAGAAATAATTTTCATTCTATTAAATAATCAGCATAATACCCTACTGCAATTATTAAATAACCAAGGGCTACAGTAAGTAAAACCAAAACTAATTCACTAAATAACCAATATCAATCTAAAATAATTTTACAAAATGTACTACATCCAATAAATAGGCAATCATTTTTTAAGCACTCAGCTAAAAATGGCATCTCAATTATTTTTCAAATTTTGGAAGGATTGCCGGTTTCGTATCTTTGCCGTATGACAACAGTAAAACAGAATATCCGGCATTTGGAAATAGCGGAGTTAGCGGCATATTTTGCTTCCATTGGTGAAAAAAAATTCCGTACCAAGCAAGTGCATGAATGGATTTGGAAAAAAAATGCACAGCATTTTGAAGACATGACAGACCTTTCAAAAGAACTCCGTACCAACCTTGCTGAGCATTTTTCTATTCCAGCTTTAACGGTTGATGCAACTCAATTTAGTAATGATGGCACCATTAAATCCAGATTTAAAACATTTGATGGCCATATGATTGAAGGGGTATTAATTCCTACAGAAAAAAGAAATACCGCTTGTGTGTCATCACAAATTGGTTGCAGCCTTACTTGTAAGTTTTGTGCCACGGGTAAGATGGATAGAAAAAGAAATTTGGATTATGATGAAATTTATAACCAGGTAGCATTCATCAACGAGCAATCGGAAAAAACTTACAACAAAAAATTATCGAATGTTGTTTTCATGGGCATGGGCGAACCCTTGTTGAATTATAAAAATGTATTGAAGTCAATCGACATGCTCACATCCAATGAAGGATTAGGCATCAGCCCAAAAAGAATTACCGTTTCAACTGCAGGCGTTGCAAAAATGATACGGCAATTAGGCGATGATAAGGTGCGGTTTAATCTGGCGCTTTCTTTACATGCGGCCGATGATAAAAAAAGAAATGAAATAATGCCAATAAATGAAAGCAATCATATCAGTGTTTTGATTGAAGCGTTAAATCATTTTTATACACAAACAAAAAATGACATCACCCTTGAGTATATTCTTTTTAAAGATTTAAATGATACCATTGAAGATGCAGAACACCTGATAAAAATTTACCGGCAAATACCTACTCATTTAGTAAATGTAATTGAATACAATCCAATTGAAGGCGCCGATTTTACAAAACCGGATGATGATACCACACAAAAATTTACCGACTACCTGGCCAAGCACCGGGTAAATGTAAGGGTGAGAAGAAGCCGTGGAAAAGATATTGATGCTGCCTGTGGGCAATTGGCAAATAAATAAATTATTGGGGAAGTACTTTTTTTAATTGGAGGATGCCCTTTTGATTTTTAGTTTACCAAATCTGTTTTTTACATCATCGATGGCCTTGTATAAATCTGCTTTGCGTTCCACATCATCAAAAATATTTGCCTGGATGGCATTTTGGGTTAATTCGCTTAAACGTACGCCCAGCAAGCGTATTGGCTGTCCTTTTTTATACAATTGATGAAACAGTTTTTTTGCAACAACAATCAATTCGTCATCTGCACAGGTGTATGGAACCGTTACCTGTTTGGAAGTAGTTTCAAAATCGGGGTAACGAATTTTAACGGCTACACAGCCCGTTAATTTTTTATCCTGCCTTAATTCAAAACTTATTTTTTCTGTTAACCTTACCAATTCGCTCATTAAAAAATCAAGGTCGGTTTTGTTTTCTTCAAAAGTATTTTCCGATGAGATAGATTTTGATTCGTGGTATTGTGTTACTGCGCTGTTATGAATTCCAACACTTTTATTCCACAAATCGGTTCCCCATTTTCCCAATCTTTCCTCTAACATTTCTTTAGAGCAATTGCTGATATCCTTAATTGTAAAAAGCCCCATTGATTTTAAAATAGCATGGGTATGTTCGCCCACTCCCGGGATTTTATTTACCGGCAAAGGCGCTAAAAACTCCTGTTCTTTTCCAAAAGGTATTTGCAAGTAACCATTGGGCTTAGCTTCGTTGGTAGCCATTTTCGCCATCATTTTATTGCAAGACAAACCAAATGAAATGGGCAGTTTTGTTTCATCAATAATTTGGTTACGTAAATCAACAGCCCATTTCATGGCATCAAAAAATTTATCCATTCCACTTAAATCCAGGTAAAATTCATCCACAGATGCTTTTTCAAACAGGGGCGCTTTTGCAGCTATAATTTGTGTAACCCAGCGGCTGTAGCGGCTGTATTCGCCACGAGTGCCTTTTACTACAATTGCCAGTGGGCATAATTGTAATGCCTTTTTAGAAGCCATACCAGAGTGGATTCCAAATTTACGGGCTTCGTAACTGCATGCAGCTACCACACCTCTTTCGCTGCCACCAACAAACACAGGTTTGCCTTTTAACGAAGGGTTGTTTAATATTTCAACCGAAACAAAAAATGAATCTAAATCGTAATGCGCTATAATGCGCTGGGGTTCCTTATTCACCTTACTAATTTACAAAAAATATTAACGGTAAATATCGAGTAAGCCATCTGGCAGGGTTACATGTACCTGTCTGTTTTTGCGGTCAATTTTTTCAAGCGATTCTTCATGAATTGGAATCAACGCTTCTTTGCCATCCAGTAAAATGGCACAAAGTATCTGATGCGGCTGTTCAATCACTTCCAGAATCTCTCCAAGATCAGTGCCTTCATTTATCAAATTAAAACCAAGCATTGCTATCGGCGAAGATTTAGCAGCAAATTTTTTAAAGTCATCCTCTGCAATCCAAACTTCTTTTGGCGTTAATTTTCGGGCCGTTTCTTTGGTATCAATCCCTTCCAGTTTTACAAAAATTTCATTCTCACTTTTTATAGAGGTAGTACTAATAAAAAAAGGCATGAAATTATTTTCGCCTTCTTCTGTAAAAATAATTTCCAACCCTTTTAAAGAAGTTTTTTTACCGAGGCTGTGCTGCAATACCAAATCGCCTTTTAAACCATGGCTGGCAGCCAGTTTCCCAATTTTAAAATATTGACTCATTCCTCACAATTTAATTGATTTGATAAAATAACCATAGAAAAAAAAAGCAACCTCAAAATTGAGATTGCTTAAAAGAATTAATAGAACAGTTGATTTTATTCTTCTGTTTTAGTTTCTTCTGCGCTGGCAGGAGCTTCGTTTGATGCTGGTGCTGCTTCTACTTTTCTTACCACAGGTCTGTTCCTGCTGTCCTGGCGTGCTTTTTTATGGGCACCCTGGCGTTTAGAAACCTGAGCATCATGCTCAGACATCCATGCGGTAAATTTTTGCATAGCAATTTACTCATCA
>JANPAP010000051.1:0-5383 GCA_031429975.1 Chitinophagaceae bacterium | reverse complement strand
TGTTAGCCACCAATTCATTTAGCTGTAAATCGCCGGTAAAAATAAAATGTGCCAGATGTGTTTCGATGGTAGTAACTGAAAGATTTCTTTCTGTTGCAATTTCGGTTACCGACCGGCCCAATTGAAATAATTGCAGGCTTGCTTTTTTTGTATCGGTAGTTTTTTCGGTGCTTGTTTTTTTTGTTGAGTGCTTGGGCATTTTTGAATTGATTTTTGTAGCAATATTATTTGCAACACAATAGTCAATAAGAGCGTCTAAAAATGCATCACCATATCTTGCCAGTTTAATATCGCCAAAGCCTGAAATCTTTGCCAGGTCTGATTTTGTGAGTGGCAGATAGGTGGCCATCTCTACTAAAGTGGCATCCGAAAATATCTGAAATGCTGCAACGTTTTCTTCATTGGCCAGTTCGTATCTAACAGCTTTTAATGTTTTGTACAAATCCTGTTGCATGCTTTCTTTTGCAATATATTTTTCGGCAACCGGTTTTTTATCTGTTATCGATTTTGTGAGCATTACTTTTAATTCGCCCTTTAAAATTTCGTTGCTTTTTTCGTTCAGTTGCAATACCGGAAATTCTCCATCGCTTTGTTGCAGGTATTGTAATTGTATCAGTTCTTTGGCAATTTGTTTCCACTGGTCTTTGCTGATGTCTTTTCCAATGCCATAGGTTTTTATGGATTGATGAATTTCTTTTGTAGTGTTGCTGCCTCTTAAAAAATCAATTACATAATTTAATCCAAACCGTTGTTGCAGGCGGGTTACAGCACTTAAGAGTTTTTGTGCTTCAATGGTACTATCTGTTTTTTCCCTTTCGGATAAACATACATCGCAACTGCCACAATAATCGGGAGCAACTTCATCAAAATAATTTAATAAATATTTTCTTCGGCATAAATTGGTTTCACAAAGTGCCGCCATCTGTTTCAGTTTCTTCAGCATAATCCTGCTCTGCTCTTCATTGCCATCCACCTCTGCAAACTTTTTTAGTTTTATCACATCGCCGGCACTGTAAAATAAAATGGCTTCACTCTCCAGTCCATCTCTTCCGGCTCTTCCGGTTTCCTGATAATAGCCTTCAATATTCTTTGGTAGATCTACATGAACCACATACCGTACATTACTTTTATTAATACCCATTCCAAAAGCAATGGTGGCAACAATAATTTTTATATCGTCTCTTAAAAATTTTTCCTGACGGCGGTCTCTTTCATTTTTTTCTAATCCGGCATGATAGGCCGCTGCCGAAAAGCCATGCTGTTGCAGCTTTGCAGCCAAACTGTCGGTGCTGGTTCTGCTGAGGCAATAAATAATACCACAATCATCCTGATGGGAATTTAAAAAAGGTAGCAGCTCATCAAAATAATTTTTTTTGGGTTTTATCTGATAACTGATATTGGGCCGGTTAAAAGAATTTTCATACAACTTATAATCAGTCAGCTCCAGTTTTTGTATGATTTCTTTTTTGGTAAGTTTATCTGCAGTAGCTGTTAAAGCAATCAATGGCACTTCGGGAAATGCTGTTTTTAATTGTCCCAGAGCAACATATTCCGGTCTAAAATCGTGCCCCCAGTGGCTGATACAATGTGCTTCATCAATGGCAAATAAGGATACCTTTATTTGTTTTAAAAATTCGAGCAAACCGTTTTTGCCAATCAACCTTTCAGGTGCTACATACAACAATTTTAATTGATTGTTTTTAAGCATTGTCATCACAGTGGATTGCTCAACATTACTGAGTGTTGAATTTAAAAAGGCAGCTGCAATTCCGTTTACCCTTAATGCATCTACCTGGTCTTTCATCAATGCAATCAATGGAGATACTACAATGGTAACGCCATCCAATGCCAATGCAGGTACCTGGTAGCATAATGATTTACCGCCTCCGGTGGGCATCAGTACTACCGAATCTTTTTTGGCCAATACATTTTCAATTATGTCTTGCTGATTAAACCGGAACTGTCGGTAACCAAAATGGTGTTGAAGTATTTGATGAATATTGTGCATGAAAAAGTAATCCCCCTGTTGTTGAATTTTACAAGATAAAAAATAACAACTTAGTATCGGCCAAAAATAAAAAATATGCTTGGTAGTTTTTTTGTAATCCTTTGCCAGTATGAATTGCAGCAATTTTTAATTTAAGTTATTGAGTAGGTTTATGAGGTTGATAAAATATTGAAAATTATTAGGAGTAAAACCAGGCTGCAATCCTAGTTTAATTAAAAACAAAAAATACTCGCTGTATGATTTCTACTCAATTAATACAATTATACCAAATATTCATTCTTATCAGCTTGCAAAGTGGGATAATAGTAAATACTTTTAGTATGAGCCTGTGAATTAGTTAGCATTGTTCGGGTACTAGCCGTTGGATTTACAATCTTTAAATGGGCATTTTGATATAGGGATAAAAAATTTATTGTTATTGTATCAAAAAAAAATCTTAAAATTGTGTTCGCTTCTGGAATATATTTTTATTTAGACAGCATATTTTCCCTTCGTTATAAACCATTTATCCCTTGAATTTTCTTTCCCCTACCTATGGGATATCCTTGCTTCAATTTTGATTTATTTACGTATTTAAAACTTTACCGAATATGGACTCCTTAAAATTTTTAACCCGTATTGCATCTAAATTATTTGTTGGAAAAAATAGGAATTTCATATTCCCACTTTTCATTTTAATAGCCTTTTTAATTAAACCTGCTGCAACTAATGCCCAGGCAGGTGCCGCATTAAATTTTGATGGCATTAATGATAGGGTTGTAGTAACCAATTCACAGGTGAATCTCTCCAATAAATCATTTTCGGTTGAAATGTGGTTAAAGCGATTCACAACAAATACGTATGATATTGCTTTTGGGCAAGGCGAGTCTGGAGGAATACCTGCCAACAATACAGCATTGCATATCGGCTTTGATCCAGGTGGTAATTTTATTTTTAATTTTTATAATAACGATCTGTATGTGCCAATAACCAATGATACAAACTGGCACCACTGGGCCTGTACATTTGATAATGTAACTAAGGTTAAAAAAGTTTACAGAGATGCTGTTTTAGTGGGGCAGAATGTGGCTACATCTGCATTTCTTGGTAATGGCAGCAACATCCTGTACATTGGTGATGTATCCTATGGCAATAATAATTATCATGGAGAAATTGATGAGTTGAGAATTTGGAGCAGTGTTAGATCAGATGCTGAAATTCTGGCAAACCGGAATTGCGAAATTACTTTCCAGTCCGGATTACTTGCTGCATATCATTTTAATCAGGGCACAGCCGGAGCAGCAAATCCTTCCATAGTTAATTTAATTGATGCAAATGGAAACAGCAACAACAACGGAACACTGAATAATTTTGCATTAAATGGAACAAGCTCTAACTGGGTAGCTCCGGGTGGAGTTGCATCAGGGAGTTCTTGTATTCCTCCTTGTGTGGTAAACATTCCTGATACAGCTTTTAAAAATGCATTGCTTGCAAATGCGCTTATCAATACAAATAATGATGGGGATATTCAGTGCAGCGAAGCGGTTATATATACTGGAGGAATAACCGTAACTGGTTTAGGAATTACGGATTTAACGGGTATAGAAGCTTTCCCTTTAATTACTTCATTAAATTGTAATGGTAATACTTTAACTAGTCTTAATATAGCTGCGAATACCTATTTGCAAACATTAGATTGTTCAGGTAACAGTATCAGTACTTTTAATTTTACAGGCAATTCCAACTTTACAAGTATTACAGTAGGCAATAATGCTTTAACCGGCACTTTAAATCTATCAGCATGTAGCAATTTAAACTGGTTGAATTGTGCCAACAATCAATTAACCGGTTTAACACTTCCAGCTACTGCTGCATTTCAGTTTTTGCAGTGCCAGAATAATCAAATAACTGCATTGAACCTATCCGGCAACCCTTCTTTAAAATGGGCTTATTGTCACATCAACAAAATCGTCAATTTAGATCTTAGTGCCAATGCCCAAGTTACCGCAATAGGTTGTAATGATAATCTATTAACCAGTTTGAACATTAAGAACGGAAATAATACAAATCTTACGTCTTTTAATGCTGTAGGAAATCCATCATTAACCTGTATTCTGGTAGATAATTCAACTTTCATGTATACTAATTGGAGTGCTGCTAAAAATACTGGAGCTACTTATAATAGTGTAAGTTGCACCCCTACAATCAACTGTGCTCCAGATTTTACAGTTTGTCAGGCTAGTCCTTCCGGTGCTTGCAACGTTTTATTTAATTCGCAGCCAATAACACCTACTGTAGTATTAAATTTTGCAGACAGGTTTCTTACTTATACCGGTGTTTCTATTAACGGAACAGGAAATTCAGCGATTGTAGCGCCGGGTTCGCCAGTAAGTTTATTTTATAATTATTCAGTTGCTTTTAATTACAGTACCGGTTACTGCCCGGGTTGTATTGTGCAATCCTCTATAGGCCTTGGTTCCACATTTCAAACTTTACGTTGTGAGCCAAATATCTATAACGGGTTCACTGCAAGCCCAACCATTAATTTTACCGCACCAACTACACCTGGAATTTATTATCTAACTCAGGAAGGGTCACTTGATTATTTCTGTCAGGAATTTAAGTTCAATAATAATCCGGCAAATGCAATCGGAGTGTTGATAGTAGGCCCACCTTATCCAACGGCAAACGGTGGCACAGGTGCGTTAGCAATTACCAATAATGCGCCTGCATGTTTTCCAATAGGAACAACACCGATAACTTGGACAGTTACTGATTCGCTAAATAAAACTGCCACCTGTATTCAAAATATAACAGTAACAGCTGCAACCATCTATTATCGTGACAGGGATTTAGATGGATATGGTAATCCAGGGTACCCTGTTTATGCCTGCTCACAACCAACAGGATTTATTTTAAACAATACAGATTGCAATGATTATGATTTCAATATAACAACAGGATGTGCTGTTCCCTGTAACATCAGTCTCACCACTTCATCAGCCGATTCATTAATTGTTTGTCTTGAAAGTGGCCTAACGCTGGGCAATGTTAACCTGATTGTTACAGGTGGCACTGCGCCTTTTATTTTTAGCGGAAGCGATACCACAAACCTTGCACCGGGTAATTATATTTTTACTGTTACTGATAATAATGGTTGTATTGCCAATGCTTCTCTTAATGTACAGTTAACCAGTTGCATTGTTCCTTACTACCAGCCACCAGCAACCGGTGTTGTTGACAGTCTCATTGGTTCAGAATTAACACAGTTGTATTACTATCCAAATTCATTAGTGGATACCACCGCATCAAATAACATCTTCCTGATTAATAATTTGGCTGGACAGGTGTTGATTGAGTTAATTGCAAACGAAGGCAAATATGATTCTTTGCTTG
>JANPAP010000050.1:0-8331 GCA_031429975.1 Chitinophagaceae bacterium | reverse complement strand
TAATTTAAAATAATTTTCCTGCACATTAAAATTTTGTAAGCTTACTTTTTTGTAAGCTTTTATTTTTTTCCAAACATCTTTTTTAGGGATACAATCTGTATCCTTTGTTTCGATGACATGCATTTTTTTTGTGCTGAAATTTGCTTCGCCCAAGTTTCGGCCAGCAACTCCTGCTTCCCCATTGCATTCGCCCAAGTTCCAGTAAGAATCACTAGAAATACCAATTAAATCCCATGAATTATTTTGAAACCTGAAAGTGAAATTCGATGTCCAACGCCAAGCGCTTCCTCCATAATGATAAATTACAAGCACATTTTTTTTGAATGAAACACCTGCATAGGGATCGCCAAAAATACCGCCACAATCAGCACACAATACTGCATCAGCACATGTTACGGCAACCTGGTACCCATTGCTCGTTTTTTTTAAAACTGTAACAGATCGGCTATTTCCTATTTGATTTGTATTGCCAGTTACCAAAACAATATCCATCAAACCATCCTTATCAAAATCGGCTGAAGCGCTGTCAATAACTAAGTGTTGGGCGGGGATATATTTTTTAAATATTGTAGTCAGTTGTTTTTGCTTGGTTTCATCCAAAATTTGGGAATAGGAAGAAGCATAAATTACAATCAAGCAAATAAAACAAAAATACATTTTCATTCAACTAAAATTTAAAACCAACAGTAGCAACGATATTACCACGCTGGTTATTAATGCTGGCAAAGCTGTTGTTTTTATCTTGTAAACGATACGCAAAATCTACATCTTTATTGAAGGAATGTACATAAGTAAGATCGATAAAAAATCCATGGTGCCGGTAACCGAGCCCGCCACTTAATAAAAGCTTATTTGCTTTTAATGCAGCATCTTTATAAGGATTTGTATAATACGCAAAACCAAGCCTGGCCATAATGATATTGAATTTTACTTCGCCACCAACCCTGAAATTAAAGTTGCCTTTGTACTCATTACTAATCACTTTATTCAGTGATTTAAAATAATCTTTTTCGCTTTGATCAGGATTTTCATTTGCCGAATAAAAACCGGCACCTCCGTAATTTAAATATTCAATATCGGCTGTAATAAATCCTTTTTGTTTTCTTACATCTTCAATTTCTCTAAACACATAACTTCCACTAACCATCAACTTCCAGGGTGTTAACATGGTATATTTACTTTCACCGGGTTGGCCTTTTGTAAATGTATTTGATGAAACTGTAGCAAGGCCATTGTAATCTTCCGTATTAGTTTCTAAAATACTGTTTCTTTTATCTTTTAAATTAAACATATAGGTTGGGGTATGTACAGCAAAACCCAATCTGATAAACTCTTTTGGTTTGTAAATCACACCTAACTTAATATTCATTCCGGCGCCGGTAGTGCTGTAATTATCTACATAATTTAAGTAGCCAAAATTGTTTGTGATATTTGAAGAGGTATCCGTTTCCCTAAATGTTGTTGTGTTTGTATAATTAACAATGGGTATTCCAAAGCTACCTCCAATTAAAAGTTTATCCTTTTTATTATAGGCATATCCAATGGCTATTTCGGTAATACCGCCAGTAGTAGCAATGGTTTTTTCTTGATATAGCGACTTCCCATTTTCTAATAAAAATTCTGGCAAGGCTTTAATCTGTAAATTGCCATTTACTCTGAAAGTGTCTACCAGATAGGAATACAGCGCAGGTGAAGCTCCATAGGCATAATTCGGATCAGCCAAAATATCATCAATCGATTTGCCACTTTTCGAAATTTCTTCGGCCCATTGTTCCGCAACAGAACTGTAATTATTATAGCCCTTGTATTGAATGGTATTATTAAAATTGGCGGTACGATTTACGGCAATACTGAAAGCCTGGCTGGTTGTAGGATCATAACGGTTAGCCTCACCCCAAATAAAACCAATTGGCCCAATGCCAAAACTGTTTTTATTATTGTTGAAATTATTTTCTCTGAAATTGGATTTGTTATTATTTAAAAAAAAACCGGGCGTAAAAACAAATTCGTTGGTTCTAAAATTTCCCAACCCTGCAGGGTTTACAAATGTTGCAGTAATATCGCCACCTAGCGATCCCATTGCCCCGCCAATGGCAAGGTTACGGGCTGTTCCGTTTTGTGGGTAAAAGGAAAATTTTAAAGCATCTTCGGGAATTTGTGCAACAACATTTATGCTGAACAAAATTGTAATCAGGAGTAAATATCTTTTCATAACAATAATAAATTTAGTTAACAATAATTTCAATTGAATTCATTTTACAAACAATTGGAGTTGTTAACCTCCCTTTCCTTTTCTTGCCGGCCTGGAAGTTTCACTGGATGAGCTATTGCCAGAAGAGGATGAATTACTACTATTATTGCTGCTGTTGTTGTAAGTGGGTGTATACGATCGATTACTTTCCGATGTATTATTGTAATCACTTTTTCGGGAATTATATTTATTTGAATTATTATAATTCCGAACCGGCGCTACATAACCGCCCATCTTGGTAGTACTGCCGGTATTGGTATTATTGTAACCGGTACCATATCCGCCTAAATTAATAGTTCGAGGCGTTATAACTTTTGGATTTTGTGTAACAACAATTATCGGATTGTAAATGGGGTATGGGTAATAATAGGGATTATAATAATAGCCGTAATTATATCCATAAGCATAAGGGTTGTAATAAATATCATTATCGAATGTTCTCCACCGCCAGTCATTAATGCCCATTCTAATTTGTCTTTCATCCGAATAATAATGATTTACATTTTTATCATTATCATTATTATTTTTTGATACATCGTAATAACGTGCCGGTGAATAATAAACATCATCGGGCGTTTGCCCGGTTTTATAAGCAGTAGTGCAACTCGAAACAGCTGCAACAGCAATCGATAAAAGTAGCAATTTAGTGTTCATGGCAATGGCTTTAAAAATTATTAATAATGAAGTTACTATTTTTGTGCCGCATGGGCTTACAATACTATAACACAAATCTCTTGCCTTTGTAATACAATGTATAAAAAATCAACGTTAAATAACTACTAAAAATCAGCCAGTTAATCAAACAAAAGAAATAATTTTGGCGACTTCGGTTGCACATTTTTAATCAACTACAATAAAAACAAAAAATATAAATGAGTAAAGAAATTACAAACAGGGATCAGGATTATTCGCAATGGTACAACGATTTAATTATTAAAGCTGGCCTGGCCGATTACAGTGCTGTTAGAGGCTGTATGGTTATAAAGCCCTATGGCTACGCATTGTGGGAGAATATGCAAAAAGAATTAGACAGAATGTTTAAAGAAACCGGGCATGAAAATGCGTACTTCCCTTTGTTTGTTCCAAAAAGTTTATTTGAAGCAGAAGAAAAAAATGCAGAAGGATTTGCAAAAGAATGTGCTATCGTTACCCACTACCGTTTAAAAAATGATCCGGATAATAAAGGAAAGTTAATGGTAGATCCCGACGCAAAACTGGAAGAGGAATTGGTAATTCGTCCAACAAGTGAAGCAATTATCTGGAATACATATAAAGGTTGGATTCAGTCTTACCGTGATTTACCAATTTTGATAAACCAGTGGGCCAATGTAGTAAGATGGGAGATGCGTACCCGATTGTTTTTACGCACTACCGAATTTTTATGGCAGGAAGGGCATACGGCTCATGCAACCAAACAGGAAGCGGTTGATGAAACCATTCAGATGTTACATATCTACGCAGAATTTGCGGAAACATTTATGGCAATGCCTGTTGTGAAAGGTGTAAAATCGGCTAACGAACGTTTTGCCGGAGCAGAAGATACGTATTGCATTGAAGCGCTAATGCAGGATGGCAAAGCCTTGCAGGCAGGCACATCGCATTTTTTGGGACAAAATTTTGCTAAGGCATTTGATGTAAAGTTTACCGACAAAGAAAATAAATTAGATTTTGTTTGGGCAAGCAGTTGGGGCGTAAGCACCCGGTTAATTGGTGCATTGGTAATGGCACATAGCGATGATGAAGGATTGATTTTACCACCCAAATTAGCGCCCATACAAGTTGTAATTGTTCCAATTTTTAAAGGCGATGAACAAAAGCAATTGATTGATGAAAAGGTAACTGGCTTAATGAAGGAATTAAAAGCTGCTGGCATTCGGGTAAAGTATGATGACAATGATAATAACCGTCCGGGATGGAAATTTGCTGAATATGAAATGAAAGGCGTACCGGTACGCATTGCAATAGGAGCAAGAGATTTGGCAAATAATGTTGTTGAAGTTGCCCGAAGGGATACCAAAGGAAAATCGAGTTACAGCATGGATGGTTTGTCGGAAAGTATCATCAATTTATTGGATGATATACAAGATGCTATTTTTAATAAAGCAAAAATATTCAGAGATGAACACATAACCAAAGCGGATAGCTGGGATGAGTTTGTAAAACTACTGGATGAAAAAACCGGATTTATTTCGGCACATTGGGATGGGCAACCTGAAACAGAAGAGAAGATAAAAGAATTAACCAAGGCAACCATCCGTTGTATTCCTGTTGATAATTTTCAGGAAGCCGGCAACTGCATCCTTAGCGGAAACCCAAGCACACAAAGGGTTTTATTTGCAAGAGCTTATTAATTAAAAGTCATACAAAAAAACGGGCAGTAAATTTTTACTGCCCGTTTTTTTATTCAAAGCACCAAGATTACTTCTTATTCTTTTGTTGAGAGATAATTATAATCTTCCATAATTTTTTCCAAAAAATCAAGGGCATACATATCGGTTGGAACTTTTAATAAATCCTGCACTTTATATCCTACCCGGTTGCACAAATCGAAGTTGTTTGTTTTTCTTGCTTTTTGAATAACATTTTTTATGGTATTAATATCCCGGTCGGATAATTTCATCACTTCCGGAAAAATCACTTTATACTCCCGTTTACTTAAGTCAATAAAAATGGTATCATCAACGGTAAGTTTTGATTGGGTATTAACAACCACTGTTCCTGCTACAATATCGCCCAGTCGCTGGTTTTTAGGGGAGGCCATCATTATTACCATTGATGTAATTCCACCAAAAAATAACAACAATATTCCCATAGCCGGGTTTCCCCAAAACAAAAAAAAGATGATAAAACCCCATTCGTAAAAACGCATAAACCATCGCATGATAAATTGGCCCAGCATAGGTTCACCTCCATCCAGACTAACTACTTTTAAATGCATTAATTTCTTACCTACCGTTTGTCCGTTCCATAACAATTCGCTCAGCATGGTATAAAATAACATTGGCAATAATAAAACGATCAATACTAATCCTTCACCACTATCCTTTACTTTAAAACCGCCATACAATAAATAAAGCATGCTCATCATGTAAAAAAAAATCAACACAAAATCTATCAGGTATGCCAGCAGCCGCCTGTAAAATGCAGCAATTTCAAATTCAATATCAATATTAAATGGGGTTGCAAATTGAATAACAGGCATTGTACAATTTAGCAGTTTTAATGCAATTAAATAAAAATGAACCGGAATAAATAAGTTTTTTTTATTCTGGAATTTTGAATGTATAAATTCTTTATTTTTAATACATGCGTGAAGGGATGTTTATTAAAAAGAATGTTGATAAATGGAAAAAATATCAGCACGAAAGATCTAACGATCCCGATGAAACCGCTGAACGATTTATTACCCTTGTTGACGACCTCTCTTATGCAAAAACATTTTATCCGCAAAGCAAAGTAACCCATTGGATCAACAGTATTGCAGCAAACATCTATCTCAATATCTATAAAAATAAAAAAGAAAAATACAGCCGGGTATTTGCATTCTGGAAATACGAATTACCTTTTTTATTTAAAAAGTATCATAAAATTTTTCTGTTTACATTTTTAATGTTTGCAGCATTTGTAGCAATCGGCGTTTTTAGTTCCATAAAAGACGAAGGCTTTGTAAGAGCCGTATTGGGCAATGAATATGTAGATATGACCGAAGATAATATTGCAAAGGGCGATCCATTTGGTGTTTATAAAGATGAAAATCCGTTTACCATGTTTGTTCGCATTGCCATGAACAATACTTTCATTGCATTTTTAATGGCACTGGGCGGCATTTTGCTGGGTACAGGCACTTTATTTTTTATGTGGCAAAACGGCTTAATGCTGGGTTGTTTTCAGTATATGTTTTTTGCAAAAGAGTTGGGCTACAAATCCATTATGGTAATTTGGATACATGGAACGTTGGAAATTCTGGCATTGATTATTTCTTCAACAGCAGGGTTTATAATTGCCGAGTGTATTTTATTTCCCGGAACATTTAGCAGAATGCTTTCATTTAAAAGAGGCATAAAAGACGCATTGAAACTAATGATTGTGTTGGTGCCCATTTTTATTATCGCTGCATTTTTTGAAAGTTATATTACTCATTTAATGAGCAACAGTTACGATAAAGAAACCAATGCAGGGCTTCCGGTTTGGGTAAGTGCATTCATTTTATTGGCTTCATTAACATTTATTGTTTGGTATTTTGTTATCTATCCAATAAAACTTCACAATAAAAATAATCCGTTAAACGCTGCCAGTTAATGCCATTTCATAAAAGAAATATCAGGTTGCTTTTTCTGCTGTTTTTTTTTAACAGCAGCACTGGGCTATTGGCCCAATCGGTAAATAATAATTTACCGGATACTGTAGCCAGCGTTCCGGTTATTGATGAACAGAATAAGGAAGAACATATTAATGAAGACGAAACTGCAAGCGATGAATTTGAGCTTTATTATAACCAGCTTTCGCTTACAGAAGACTCCGTAAGAAAATTTAAAAATGATAAAAAACTTTTTGAAGCAAAGATGCTTGACAGCCTGTTAAGGGATAATGAAAAATATCAGCAATTAAATAATGCGGCAAATGCTAACAAAATTTCTATTATAGAAAGCATACTTCTTTCGCCGGTTACAAAAATATTTTTCTGGATACTTGCCGGATCCTTTATCGTTTTTATCATTTATAAATTATTTATTTCTGAAGGATTTTTTCAGTTGCAAAGCAGCAAAAATAAATTAGCAATAGTTAAAGAAGCAAAAGCTGAAAATGAGGCTGCTGCTGACTATCCCAGCTTAATAATACAATCCGAAACCCAACAGAATTTAAGACTGGCCAGCAGGTATCAATATTTACATTTATTACAAAAATTGGCGGCTGCTTCGCTGATAGAATACTCACCAGATAAAACAAATGCGGCTTACCAACGAGAATTAAACGGCAATAAACATAGAAGTGAGTTTGCAGCACTTACCCTGCATTACGAATATATCTGGTATGGCGAATTTGAAATTGATGCTACAGCCTATCATTTATTGGCAAGCCGTTTTAAACAATTAAAAACGCAATTATAAAATCGATTGAAAAAATTTATTCCATATTTTTTTTATGCTCTAATTGTTATTCTTACAATCAGCGCATGTAATTTTGGTGCCCACGATTTGCCTTCTTTAAAAGAAAGTTTTTCTAAAAATGATAAAATTCCTTTTGGTGCATTCGTTGCTTTTAAACAGTTGCAACAACTGTATCCCAACAATACCATAAATATTAATAAGAATAAGTTTTCAAATGATTTTATTACAACTGAAGATTCTGCATCCTTGTATATTAACATCAGTAAAAATTTTTTCCTCAGTAAAAACGATCTGGGTGCGTTATTGGATTTTGTAAGTTTAGGAAACAGTGCCCTTATCTGCAGTGAACATATCGACACTACCTTATTAGATACCATTGGTCTTTATCAAAACAAAGACATTAAAGATCCGGCCAATTATTTTTCCGAAATGCAGGCCAGCTCTGTTCAATTGGATCAAACCATTTATACAGACAGTACCCGGTATGGATATTATTATTATCCGCTCAACCATTTTTTTTCAAATAAAAATGGTGGTACGCAATATATTTTAGGAATTACAAAAGATGCAAAGCCCAATTTTGTAGTTGCCAAATTTGGAAGAGGCCGTATTTATCTTCACAGCGAGCCAAGGGCTTTTAGCAATTATTTTTTACTGCAAAAAAATAATTACAACTATTTTAAAGAAGTATTTGCCTACCTGCCGCCCAACCCTAATTATGTTTACTGGGATGATTATTATAACAAAAGAAATTTTGCGCCATCAGATTCAAACGGAAAATCGGGCTTAGCTGTTTTACTGCAATATCCTGCACTGGCATGGGCTTTATGGCTGGTTATTGCAGGCTTATTGCTGTACATTTTATTTGGAGGAAAAAGACGTCAACGAATTTTAAGACCCATACCGGCAAATACCAACACATCGTTGGCATTTACTGAAACAGTAGGAAGATTGTACTTGCAAAAAAAAGAT
>JANPAP010000049.1:0-2483 GCA_031429975.1 Chitinophagaceae bacterium | reverse complement strand
AGATTATATCATAGGGGGTATTGTAGAAACCGGCAGTAAATCTTTCGACCAAAATCTAATCATTTCCATTTCTGGATTGGAAATTGGTGAGATGGTTTTAATTCCCGGAACCGACGTATTTAGTAAAGCCATTACCAAACTTTGGAAACAAAATCTGATTGCAGACATCCAGGTTTTATTTACCAATTTGATTGAAAATAAATTGTATGTTGAATTAGCCATTACCGAAAGAAAACGGTTGGCCGACTTTAAATTTATCGGGATTAAAAAAGGTGAAAAGGATGATTTAGAAACAAAAGTAGGCTTGGCAAAAGACAGGGTGGTTACAGAAAATATGAAAGTTAGCGCTGTTGAAATTATTCAAAAATTTTATGAGGATAAAGGATACGGCAATGTAACCGTTCAAATAAAAGAAGAAAATGCAGCAAATGTTGCCAACGCAGTTACATTAACTTTTACAATTGTAAAAGGCAATAAAGTAAAAGTAAATACTTTAAATTTTGCCAACAACGATAAAATTTCAGACAATAAACTAAAGGGCCAAATGAAGGGTACCAAAGAGATGTCGAGGTTTACGCTTTATCCAATAAAATATACCAGCCCTTTTGGCGATACTGCAAAATTGTATACTGCTAAAAAGTATTTAAATGATATGGGCTTTTTAACCATTTCAAAAACAAAAGAATTTATCGATCCATATTTCAGATTTAAATTTTTTAAGTCTGCAAAATTTAATCCTAAAAAATATCAGGAAGACAAAGAAAAATTAATTGATTATTATAATGCCGAAGGATACCGGGATGCTGTAATTGTTAAGGACACTACCATTCCAAATGAAAAAGGCAACCTGGATATTCATGTAAAAATGAACGAGGGCAGTAAGTATTATTTTGGGGATATTGTTTGGAGAGGTAATACAAAATATTCCGATTCGGTATTGAATATTTTCTTGGGAATTAAGAAAGGGGATATCTATAATCTGGAGGTTTTGAATAAAAGGTTAGGAAAACAAATGTCTGCAGATGGCGGCGATATCCAAAGTTTATACATGGATGATGGGTATTTATTTTTTAGAGTAGATCCTATTGAAACATCAGTATACAATGATACCATTGATTTTGAAATCAGGATGCAGGAAGGCCCACAGGCTACCATTGGAAAAATTGAAATTACCGGTAACGATAAAACCAAAGACTATGTAATTCGCAGGGAATTGAGAACCATTCCCGGTGAAAAATTTAGCCGGTCTGATATTATCCGTACTCAACGAGAGTTGGGACAGTTAGGCTTTTTTAATCCAGAAAAAATTGTTCCCAATGTTGTACCCAATGCAGATAATGGTACGGTAGATATTACCTGGGCAGTTGAAGAAAAATCGAATGACCAGTTAGAATTATCAGCAGGTTTTGGTGGTGGCATTGGGTTAACAGGTACACTGGGAATTACGTTTAATAATTTTTCTATTAATAATATTTTCAATAAAAAAACCTGGGATCCATTGCCTTCCGGTAGTGGACAAAAACTAAGTGCAAGGGTTCAATCAAACGGAAGGGCATTCCGTACTTACAACCTTTCATTTACTGAACCATGGTTAGGCGGTAAAAAAAGAAATTCATTTTCGGTAAGTCTATATAATACCAAACAAACAAATTCATACAATCAGTTTGGCCAATATTGTATTGCTTGTGGCGATACTTCTTTTTTGAGTATTTCGGGAGCAAGTGTTTCTTTAGGCAAACAATTAAAATGGCCCGACGATTATTTTTCATTGGTAACTTCTTTAAGTTTTCAGCAATACCGTTTAATGAATTATGCAGTTAGTGGTTTTGGGGGATTAAGTAATGGTACATCAACCAATATCAGTTTGCGTTTAGCACTGGCCCGTAATGCATCGCAGGGTAGTCCTATTTTCCCTACAGGAGGTTCAAACTTTATGATTAGTGGTCAGTTTACATTG
The DNA here is from genome assembly GCA_031429975.1 of Chitinophagaceae bacterium. Taxonomy (GTDB): domain Bacteria; phylum Bacteroidota; class Bacteroidia; order Chitinophagales; family Chitinophagaceae; genus Ferruginibacter. Next base: position 526 of record JANPAP010000049.1, on the reverse strand, counting down.
CCCTATTCTTTAATGGGCATTACCAAATCAACCGACAACCAGTTTAAGTTTCCTGAATTTCATAAGTGGTTATTAACCGGCGAATATTTTGTGCCGATAGGTATTGCAAAAGGTGCCGATAAAAACCGGCAGTTTATTTTGAAAGTTGCAGCCAAGTATGGCTTTATTGGCAAGTACAATTCAAAAAGAGACATCTCGCCATTTGAGCGTTTTCAATTGGGTGATGCTGGTTTAAATAACAGTTTTGCTTTATTGGGATACGATATTATTGCTCACAGAGGTTACCCGGTTTATTCAAGTTCCGATCCAAAAGTAAATCCAGAGAATACTACGCCAGCGCAATTCTTTACTATTTATAACAAATACACTGTTGAGTTGCGGTATCCTTTCAGTACCAATCCAAGCAGTACTATTTATGGCCTTGCTTTTTTTGAAGCAGCAAATGGATGGTTCGATTTTAAAGATTACAATCCATTTAAATTACGCCGTTCAGCAGGTGTAGGTATGCGTTTCTTTTTACCAATGT
>JANPAP010000048.1:0-2690 GCA_031429975.1 Chitinophagaceae bacterium | reverse complement strand
GCAATTTCAATTCTGTAAGACGGTCTTTTATATCATTTAATAAAGTGTCAATACCTTCTTTTGATTTTTGTTTTTGACGGAGCAGGTTTTCTTTCTCTGATAATATACTCCTGATGTTGTAGTAGGTTTGATCTGCTTCATTCAACTTTTTTTCTTCAGCATCTTTATTATGTAATAATGAAATTACCAATGTTTCCAATTCTGAAAGCGCTAATACAGTGGTAGCAATACTTCCAGAAGCTTCAGCCAATTGAGCATTGCTATTATCAATCTGTAATTTCAAATCTTTAAGCTGGTTGCTCTTAAATTCAAATTCCTGTTTTAATGCAGTAATCTTACTTTGTTGTTTGGTGAACTGTAAATTATTATCATTAAAAGTTGCAGTTGCAAAATTGTAATCTTGTTCAGCAGCAGCATAATCCTGTTCAATCACTTGCATCTTGTCGCTCAATTCATCTAACTGGGTATTAAACTTTTCAAGCTCTTCCCTAGTACTTGCAATTGCATCATGATTGGATGCAACCTGTTGTTGCAATTCTTCTACCCTTCTGCTGCTTGTATCTTCCAGTAGATTGAGATTTTCAATTTTATTTTGCAGACTAAAAACCTGGTTTATAAGATTGTTGATATCCTGTTGCGTTTGTTTGATGGCATTTTCTTTCAGCTGCTCATTAAATGCAATTACTTCATTGTGCTTTGCCTGAATAATGGCCTTTAAATCGGTTACAATAATTTCCTGTGTTTTAATTTCTTCAATTAATTTTTCAAGATTTTTTGCCCTTCCAATTTTTTTCCCTTCAAATAAACCAACACTCCCACCTGTTACTGCGTATTTTCCTTTTACATATTTTCCAGTTTTTTCCAGCACCACCGCATCATTGCTGTTTAGCAATGCAGCTTCATCTTCTGCAATGAAAACATTGCCCAGTAAGTGTTTGGCCAGATTGCTGTATTTGCTATCGAACTCTACAACAGAAAGTGCAGGGATCGTTCCCGCTGGTTGGGTGCTATCTGTAGTTCCTGTAAATTTATCCTGCAAAAAGAAATTGGCTTTACCTTTTTTATTGTTATCCAACAAATGAATGGCTTGCAAACCTTCTTCCAGATTATTTACAACATAATAATTTAGATAGGGCTCTAATACATTTTCAACTGCAGCCCGAAACTCCGGTTGCACATAAATGATATCGCTTAATAAGGGTGCTGTATGATTCCAGTTTGTATTTTTATGTAAAAATTTCACACTCTCCGGATAACCTTCCATTGAATCGATGAGACTCTTTAATAAATCATGTTCATTTTTTTTGCTGTCGAATTTTCTGTTTTCTTCGGCCAGTTTTCCTCTTAGAGTTTCTAATGTGCTTTGTGTTTGAAAAATTTGCTCTTTGGTAAATTCATGATGATCCTGTAATTGTTTCAGATCAGTTTTCTTCTGCTCCAGTTCTTCAGCTTTTAATTTACGATCTGTTTCTAACTGTGCTAACTGTAGTTTCCGTTGATTTTTTTCTTCCTGAATCTGAACAATTGTTCGTTGCTGATTTTGAATGGAAGTATCTGCAATAGCAACTTTTTTCTCCGCTTCAAATTGGTTACGCTGTATGGCCTGGTTCTCTTTTCTTAATTCATCAATGCTGCTGCGCTTTTCATCAAATATTTTTCGTTTATCCTCAACAGCATTTTTAAATTCATCCAACTTACCTTCCAGTTCTTCCAGTTTTATTTCATCTTCATTTATTTGCAGATTTGTAAACTGGATACTTTCATCCAGTCCATTTAATTGGCCTCCTGCTTTCTGCAAGAACTCATTCAGGTTATTTTCTCTTTCTTTTAAATATTGCAAACGTTGAGCGGTAAGGTTTTTTTCACCTTCTTTTGTCCGCACATTATTCAACATTTCATTAAAAGCATGTTGCATTTCGTGCAATGCTTTTTCTTTTTCAATAAAGCCTAGTTTTTCCTGTTGTAAAGCAGCATCTTCAGTAGCAATGGCTGTTTCCAGTTCAATTCTTTTATCTACTTCAACTTGTTGTTGCTGATTAAGATCTCGGTAAGTAATATTAAAACCTTCCAGTGCTGCTTTTGCAAGTTCAATACTGATTTCTTTATATTCTTTCTTTATTTCAAAATATTTCTCTGCTTTTTTTGCCTGGCTTTCCAGTGATTTTAATTGATTGTGAATTTCAAAAAGCAAATCCTCAATACGAGCCAAATCCTGTTCAGTTGCATCTAGTTTTAATTTGGCTTCTTTTTTACGGGTTTTGTAAATGGTTATACCGGCAGCCTGTTCCAGCATTTTGCGGCGACTGTTTTCTTTATCCTTAATAATGTCATCCACCATTCCCAACTCAATAATTGCATAGCTATCGGTACTTATACCGGTATCCATAAATAGATTATGGATATCTTTTAACCTACAAGCAACATCATTTAAGCGGTATTCGCTTTCTCCGTTTTTATAATATTTTCTGGTAACTGTTACCGTGTTGAATTCGGTAGGCAATAAATTTTTTGTATTTTCAAAAGTAAGACTCACTTCTGCCAAGCCAGATGCACTGCGGCTTTTAGAGCCATTAAATACAAGGCTCTCCAAATTTTCACTTCTTAAATTACTGATTTTATGCTCCCCAATTACCCAGCGGATACTGTCGATGATATTGCTTTTACCACAACCATTTGGCCCAATTACACCG
>JANPAP010000047.1:0-4143 GCA_031429975.1 Chitinophagaceae bacterium | reverse complement strand
GCCATCAGGTTCTAACCCATGTAGCTTTTGAAATGTTTCGGAAGCCGTTTTGGTTACTTCATCAAATTTGCCATTAATGGGATTTGAAAATAATCCCTGACCGGTTAAAAACAATTGCCATTTGCTGACATCGGCACCGGTAACACCCAAGCGTAATAGTTTCATAATATTTTGTTTTATTTGTTTAAACTATCCATTCCGTTTTCAACATATTTTTCATCCATGGAAATTGTATCATGGAAATATTCCAAGGCAGCTGCTGCAACAGCATATCAAAAGGCATATGTTCTACCTGCAATATCCATTCCTTTCCATTAAAACTTAACTTACCATTCCGCATTAAAAATGATTCCCGTAATCCTTCTATTGATGTATCCTGTATTACAGTCCAATATTCAATAATTGATATCAATACGTCATCTACTTCCTTACGAATTTGCTTATTCAAATAAAAAGATTGGCAGTTAACTACTGCCTGCAACTCAAGCCCACAAAGGATTTTTGGCAATACTAAATCATACTCTTGTATAATTATTGAGCCGTTTACAAGGTATTGTAATAAACAGGCAGCCTTGCCTGGATCTTTTAATGTATTATCGGTATAAAAATGTAATTTTTGAAATAATGCCGGAGCAAATGCAGCAGCAACAACTAATCCGGCATTGGAAATAAATAAGGGTTCCAGTATTTGCTGATGAGTACTTTTTAATTCATTTATGGGGCTTTCTTTCCTTCCAGATTTGATTTCAAGATTTTGAGAAATTAAACTTTTTTTATTTCGGTCTTGCTTTTTAAACGTAATTACCTGGATGAATTGTTTAAATTTTTCGGATCGAAATGGCAAAGCTGTAATTAAACCAATTTCATTTTTTTTGATTGATAGTTGCACCGCTTGCAATAATGAATTGGTTGAAAAATTTTCTAATTCAAAATCATTTAAAGAAAGGCTGTTTAAAAAAACTCTGTAAACTTCCAATGCCATTTTTGTTGAGTGATTAGCCAAGGCACATTTCATCAGCATTTGTATGTCATTTACAAATAACTGATATTGCATTTTTGAATTATCAATTACCGAAATAAATAATTGCAAGCATGATTGAAAGGGAACAATTTGTATAAATCTTTCTTTACTTTCATCGCTTTGCAGTAAAATTATTTTTAGTGATTTTATAAATTGTTCGTCTTTACTTAACAGCAAATTTTCTACACTCAAATTAAATTCGGTGTTGGTTGGAGATGTAAAATTCCATGGTAAATATCCATGTTGTAAGAAATAAAGAAATGCAGTTGCAAAATGTTGTTCATTGGTTTTTACAACCAGATTTTTGGGTTGAAGCTTATCCACTATTGATTTTGCGTTTATGGGATCTAAAGCCAGCAGTAGCTTTTTCATTACTAATTGACTGGCCTTTTCCATCCAGTTTTTTTCGCTTACATCAATTTCTATCTGTAAAGAATCAATTATAAAAACCCGATCTCCCAATAAATCAAATTCCTTTTCAACCCTTGTTTTAAAAATTTCAAACCAATCTTTTAACTCTTGTTGCAGTTTAAATCCGTCGGCATTTCCATTGAATTGAAAATCCAGTTTAGCTTGTTGAATAATATGATTTGAGGTTGATACCATATTATCGAATTGATCGAATGATTAACAAGAGTTCCTTTAATAATCCTATGTAATTTGCTTTGTCATTTTCTTCGCCATTCTGCACTACTTTTTTTATTTCCAATTCAATACCAAGGCCTGTTGCTTCAATCAATTTTAAATCGGTATTTGAAAATAATCCCTGGCTAAATAAATCCTTCCATTGAATAAAATGCCGGCGCATTTGTGTAAACACTTTTACCATAAGTACAATTTGCTGATCAAAATCCTTATCCTGAATACAAACTATATAAGTGGACAAAGCAATCAACACCCGGTATAACCGCAAAGCCAATACCCGAAACTCCTTATTAGCAATAATAATTTCCTGTAATTTTATTAGCCACTTTTGTATCAATACCGGCGTAAGTTGGTTTTCGAATAACCTATTGAATAATTCAAAATGTACATCAGCATTTTCATTTTCAATTTCCTGCAATATTTTAAAATACGCTTCTACTTCATTATAAAAACCAAAGCGATTTTTAAATGCATTAAACACTTCAATTTTAATTGTGCCTTGAAGTTTACCAAAGCCATCAACTATAACGGGTAGCGGTCCACATTGTTTTCCCTGAGGGATATCTGCCGGTAAAACTTTTAATGTAACTGTATCGGTAGCTGAATTATTATGATCGTCGGTTACCCTAATTGTAAAATTATAATCGCCGGCTGCAGTAATATGTACATTGGTAATTTTGCCCGATGGATCCGCTATTACAGCATTGGCCTGCGTTGCAGGCTGCAACCATTCAAAAACTAAATCATTCCCTTCCGGATCGGTAGATTGCTCGGCATGTAAACTTACATTCACTTCAAAATTTAGAGATAACCTTGCAGGATTTGGATCGGCAGTTACAACAGCAACAGGGCCTTCGTTTGGCACTTCGTTTACTATTACCAACACATCCGCAAAGCTCGTAGCTCCTTTATCATCGGTAACAGTAAGCCGAAAATTAAACCTACCTGTTTTCGAAAAATTCACATTTGTTTTTTCCAACGAATTATTTTGTATAGTGGCTCCAGTTTGTGCTGCATCCTGGCTCCATAAATAAATTAATACACTGTCCTCGGGATCGGATGAGCTACTACCATCCAGTAAAACTGTTGCCTCGCCATCATCAATAGTAATTATTGCTGGTTGAGCAAAGGCAATAGCTACTGGTGGTTCATTTGGCTTTTCCCTTACTGAAATACTTACAGTTTTGGTATTGGTGGCAGCGACATTATCGGTTACGGTTAAAGCAAAAACATAATCCCCAATTGTAAGCGCCGAAGCGGATATAACCGGATCGGTTAAAGAAGATAATACGGCATCGCCAGGGCCACTAACCTGTTTCCATACATACGCATTTACCGTACCGTCAGGATCGGAAGACAGAGATCCATCAAGCGTTACCGAATTTTCGGGCAAGAATATTATCCGAGATTCGCCAGGCACTGCCACAGGTGGTTTATTTGGTTCGGGATCTTTAACTGTAAACTGTATTGGTGCACAATCGCTGCAACAACTATAGGGTAAATAAAAATCAGCAATTACAGTCCCTTCTGGTATTTCATCAAAAATATCTGTATTGCTTGGTTGTAATGAAATTTCAATATTATCATCATTATCATTGAATGTTACAGACCTGTTATCAAACCCAGCTGCACTTATAATTAAAACTGCCGGCAACTGATTTACCTGTAATAAAAAATTGCCTCTTGAATTTGTTGTTGTACCAATTCTGGTTCCTTCTACAATAATTGTGGCGCCAATTATGGGTTGCCCATTTGCGTTTAAAACAAACCCAGCTAAAATAAAATTACCATTTCTAAAAACCCGATTGGGCAACATGCCAATTGAAATATTACCTCTTCCAGCATCTTGTTTTATTCGGTCATGCCCTTTATAAACAATAATGAAAGTGCCGCCCATTGTGGTGCCTGCCTTGTGTTGTAAGCCCGGATGCTTTTTTGCAAAATGGCTGAAGAATAGATTGGAATAGATATCTTCCAGCCGTTTTAAAAATTCTGTTCGTAAAGTTCTGAATGTTCCTTTTTTTATACTGAGGGTTATTTCATCTATATGATCGAGGAGGTCTTCAGCAAAAATTAAATCTATTTTCAAATTCGGACGCATCAGATTTACCAGATCAATTCTGATTGCCTCGGCAGTGGCTTCCAGTTTTTCATACAATAAAATAAATGTATTAAAGGCCATCATAAATTCCGGTAAATCATCTACCATCATTTTATTTGCATCATGTAAATCGCTGACGAACTGTTGTAGCCTTCCTTTATTTCCTGCACCTGCATCAACCAATACAGTTGCCTTTCTTCGATTATCATCCAGCCATTCAATTGTTTGGCCATTTATGGCTTCCCACTCCCGCCTGGCCACATCATAAACCAGTTCAAGATCCTTTAAATTGCAATCTTGTTTATTGGTTAAAATTGCCCTTGGATCTACTGCTCCGGTACGCAATGCAATAACCTGTATTGGCAAGCGATACTTT
>JANPAP010000046.1:0-6469 GCA_031429975.1 Chitinophagaceae bacterium | reverse complement strand
ACAAAATGCTGGATTGGGAAAATGCGGGTAAATCCAAATTGTTAAGCGTTGGCTATAGTCTGAGAGAGCCTCAGATATTGTTTAGAAAAATTGAAGATGTAGAGATAGAAGCGCAGATAGAAAAATTAAAATTAAAAAGTAGCAAGATGAAAGATGAAAGTGTCAATAATGAAGTTTCAACAACAGAGATAAAGCAAGAAGCCCCTGCAATAAAACAAGCAATAGTTTTTGATGATTTTGCAAAGATCGATTTAAAAGTGGGTACCATTTTAACTGCCGAAAAAGTAGAGAAAGCCGACAAGCTTTTAAAGCTTGAAGTTGATTTGGGTTTTGAAGTAAGAACCATTGTTAGTGGCATTGCCCTGCATTTTGAGCCTGCTTCTATTATTGCAAAACAAGTAGTGGTAGTAACCAATTTGGCCCCGAGAAAAATGAGGGGAATAGAAAGCAACGGAATGATTTTAATGGCCGAGGATAAGGCCGGTAAACTTTATTTTGTTAGTCCCGATACAATTATTGATAAGGGTAGTGGAGTAAGTTAGCTAGTAAAAAATAATTATTTTTTACTAGCCATTATTACTAAATTCAAAGATGAGAAAAATAATTATTTTAGCTTTTATTATTAGTCCATCTTTATTTTGTTATTCACAAAAGGCTAGTTCAACCGGTACCGAATCGGTGTTTAAAAAAAGCGAGTCAATTGAAAAGAATGCCATCGGCAAAGCGTTTCCACCTTTCATAATTTTTAACAACGAGACTGAGTGGTCTAACCAAAAACTTCTGGGAAAAACAGTTTATATTAATTTTTGGTTTTCAAGTTGTGTTCCATGTATGGCTGAAATGCCCCAGCTAAATGACCTATATGAAAAGTTTAAAGGGGATTCCAATTTTGTTTTTATTTCAATCAGCTTTGACAAACTAGAACAAATAAATGCTGTCAAATTAAAACACAATATCAGGTATGATATTTTTTCGGTTTCCATTATAGAATGTATGAAAATGAATTCTGCCAAAAGTTTTCCTGCAAGTATTATTCTAGACAAAAATGGAGTAGTGATATTTTATGAAACTGGAGGATTGGGAATTAATTTGCTTACGACCAGGCATTTTAAAAGACAAATATATCCTGCAATTGAGAATTCTTTGAATGACCGCTGACAAAAATTCTATTTTTAAATTGACCTACATGTTTTGCTCATCTCCAAATTGGATTGTTTTGTTTTCAGTTTTGTCATTAAGTTGAGCAGAACATTTTTAAATGAATTTTACCAGAGTAATTATTGAGATCATTGGCCGAATATTATTTGGATTTGTCAAATGAATAATAATCTTTATTGTAAAACCACAATTTATATCCGCCGGATATAAATTGTGGTTTTTATTTTTTGTCTGAAATAATAAAACCTTAATTTCGAATAACAAAATAGTTGTTTAACTAACTAATTTAATTTTATGTCAAACAGAATAATAAAAAAGGTTGCCGTATTGGGAAGTGGTGTAATGGGTAGCCGCATTGCCTGTCATTTTGCAGGCGTGGGTTTGCAGGTATTGTTGCTCGATATTCAACCAAAAGATTTGGCTGCCGATGCCAAGCCGGCTGAGAAAAATAAAATTGTAAATGATGCGCTGGCTGCAGCTATCAAATCAAATCCTTCGCCGCTTTATACAAAAGACTCGGCAAAAAAAATCAGCACAGGAAACTTTATGGATAACATGAAAGACATCGCTAATTGCGATTGGGTGATTGAAGTGGTGGTGGAAAGGCTGGACATTAAACAATCTGTTTTTGCAGAGGTTGAAAAATATAGAAAGCCCGGAACGTTGATCACTTCAAACACTTCCGGCATTCCTATCCATATGATGGCTGAAGGACGCAGTGATGATTTTAAAAAACATTTTTGCGGCACACACTTTTTTAATCCGCCAAGATATTTACGTTTATTAGAAATTATTCCTACAGCACATACCGATGTGGATGTGGTTGATTTTTTAATGCAGTACGGCGATTTGGTTTTAGGAAAAACTACCGTTTTATGTAAGGATACGCCGGCATTTATTGCCAACCGTGTAGGAGTATTTGGAATGATGGCAATAATGAATGCCATGGAAAAATTGCAGTTATCTGTTGATGAAATTGATGCATTAACTGGCCCGATTATCGGCCGGCCAAAATCAGCCACCTTTCGTACGGCAGATGTAGTGGGTATTGATACGCTGGTAAAAGTTGCCAAGGGAGTTTACGATAATTGTCCGGATGATGAGGCCAAAGAACAGTTTGTAATTCCTGCCTGGTTAAATAAAATGGTAGAGAATAATTGGTTGGGAGATAAGACCGGACAAGGGTTTTTTAAGAAAACAAAATCTGCCACAGGCGAAAAAGAAATACTTACACTGAATTTACAAACACTGGAATACGGAGCCAGGCAAAAACCAAAATTTGCTACACTCGAAGTTGCAAAACCAATTGAAGATTTAAAGCAACGGTTAAAAGCACTCTGCAGTGGTACCGATAAAGCTGGTGATTTTTACCGCCTGTTTCATTACAACCTGTTTTCTTATATCAGTCACCGCATACCCGAAATTTCGGATGAAGTTTATCGCCTGGATGACGGTATGATGGCGGGTTTTGGTTGGGAAATTGGTGCTTTTGAAAGTTGGGATGTATTGGGTGTAGCCAAAACAATCGAGGCAATGAAAGCCGCAGGTTTTAAAGTGGCTGCATGGGTTGAAGAGATGCTTGCCAGTGGTGCAAAAACATTTTACAAGGTTGAAAATGGAAAGCGGCTATGCTACGATGTTAGTAGCAAACAATACAAGGCACTTCCTGGTGGAGAGGCATTTATTGTGATGAAAAATTTCGACAATCAAACCATTTGGAAAAACAGCGCATGTCGTACTTATCATTTGGGCGATGATGTGTTGGGCCTGGAATGGTACACAAAAATGGGCAGTATTGGTGGTGAGGTTTTAGAAGGCATTCAAAAATCAATTTCGCTTGCCGAAGAAAAGTATAAAGGATTGGTGATTGGAAATGATGGACCCAATTTTTCGGCAGGTGCAAATGTTGGGATGATATTTATGCTGGCGATTGAGCAGGATTATGATGAAATAGATATGGCCATCCGCATGTTTCAAAATACGATGATGAGGGTTCGGTATTCGGGCATACCCGTTGTGCTGGCACCTCACGGGCTTGCATTGGGTGGTGGTTGCGAAATTTGTTTGCATGCCGATAAAGTAATTCCTGCTGCAGAAACTTACACTGGTTTAGTTGAGGTAGGCATCGGCGTTATACCCGGCGGCGGCGGCACAAAAGAATTTGTATTAAGAGCATCGGACGAATTGCATAGTGGCGAAGTTGATACCAATACTTTACAAAACAGATTCTTAAATATTGCCACAGCAAAAGTTGCTACCAGCGCTTACGAAGCTTTTGAATTGGGCATTTACCGCAAAGGAGTTGATCAGGTAAGTATTAATTTGGGAAGAAGAATTGCAGAAGCAAAAGAATCGGTATTGCAATTGTATAACGACGGATATGTTATGCCCGTACAACGCAGTGATATCAAGGTGTTGGGCCGCAGTGCCCTGGGTGCCATGCTTGCCGGAATCAATGGAATGCGTTTGGGAAATTATGCTACTGAGCATGATGCAACTGTTGCAAAAAAACTGGCCTACGTTATGTGTGGTGGCGATTTAAGCGAACCTACTTTAGTAACCGAACAATATTTACTGGATCTGGAAAGAGAAGCATTTTTAAGCCTTACCGGCGAAAAGAAAACATTGGAAAGAATACAAAGTGTTTTAAAAACCGGGAGGCCGTTAAGGAACTAAAAAATATTTATCCCTTACATGAAACCTTAATAAAAATCAGCCTGCTTTTACCAGCAGGCTGATTTTTATTTATAGAACCGCTATTGACCGCTTGTTTGATGGATTGTATATTTGAAAGAGTTGAATTTATTTTTCATCAAATTAAGGTATGCTCAAATATTTATTTATACCAATCCTTTCATTTTTATTTTTTTCAACAAATGTTGCAGCACAGTTTAAACATAAAGCCGATAGTTTAACGATACTAGTTAACCAATCAATTTCCGATTCTGAAAAAGTAGTTAGTTTGGGAAACCTGGCTGCGTTTTATTATGCATATTTATCAGACAGGCTGGGCGACAGCATTCTTCAAAAGCAACTATCCATTGCCGAAGTTTCGCTGAATAAAAATTTATTGCATACCGTTTTATTTGGCAACAACATTAGTAATATTATCAGTACGGCCAATAAAAGTAACTGGCGCAGCAAGGAAACTTTTAACCGGGCAATTGAATTTATTGAAAAGGGAATTGAGTATGCAAAGGCATTAAAGCGGGATGATAATATTGCCATTTCCTATATCCGGTTGGCAGAATTATATCGCAATATGGGGTTGCTGGATAAGGCGTATTACAATGCCAGTCTGGGTTTTACAACAGCTATCGGTTTAAAAAATGATTCCATTAAAATAGTAGCCCAAATAGAAATGGGAAATGTTTATCTGGCAAGAGGTGAAATTTTATTGGCATTTAAAATTTATACCAATGCCAATGACGAAGCTGAAAATATTAATGGCATTACACTTTTATCAGAAGTTTACCATTGCTATGCTGCTCTTTATAAAACGCTTGGAAATTTTCAACAGGCAAAAGATTATTTACAACGGAGTGTGGTTTTAAATACCGAAAACAAACAAACTCTCGGACTCATTAAAGACTATATTGAATTGGGCAGGCTTACGAGTGAACGTGATTTTATTGATAAAGCAATTTATCTGTCCGACTCCATTCGCAACGATAAATATACCATTCAGGCTAAAAGATTATTGTATGGTTATTACGCCTACATTGTTGCCAACAGCGACAGCACTTTGCAATACATAAACCGTAATGAAGAATTAAGGCAGGTTTATTTTTTGGGCGATACCTCCAAATATTATTCAGTGATGGGTTCCATTTATCATTATGCCAACCGATTTGATTCGGCCATCATTTATTTTAAACTTGCAGAGCCTGACATAACAAAGAATTTTGGAAACACTACGCTGCAAGACCTGTATGCACAACTCGCCGATTGTTATGATAAAACCAACCAGCCACTACTGGCAATTCAGTATTATAATAAATCTGCAGAACTTAACAGCCAGATAAAAGATCCTAATAATGAATTGATTTATACCAATGCTTTAAGCAGCCTTTATGAAAAATTGCAAAATTTTAAAGAGGCTTTCCGGCATGCACAAAAAGCTATTTTATTAAAAGACAGTTTACAAACTTTATCCGATCAAAAAGAAATTGCCGCTATGGAAATTAAGAATGAACAAAAAAATCATGATAAAATTTTGGAAGCCATTGCCCGTAATAAAATCATTACTGCCAATTTGCAATACATGCTTATTACAATTGTAATCAGTTTAATTTTTCTTGCCATGATTTTGATTGGGATGTTTCCGGTTTCAAAATTCACTAACAAAATTTTGGGCTACTTTGCTTTTATCTCTTTGTTTGAATTTGTGATTTTAATTCTGGATACCAGCCTACATAAAATTGCTCATGGTGAGCCATTGTGGATTTGGATCTGCAAAATTATCATTGTTGCCATCCTTGCTCCTTGTCATCATTATCTGGAAAAAGGTATGGCAAAATTTATAGAATCTAAATCACTTGTTCAACTCCGGCAAAAAATGTCGTTTAAAAACTGGTGGCCCATGCAATATGATATTACTTTACCCACCACAACAACTGTTGAAGATGAACCCGAAGAAGATTTAGGGGTGTTGTAATATTTACTGTTCTAATGGACCGCAGGGTGGTGGCGGGCAAATGGGTTTTACTCTTGCTGTATTTAAAGGTTGACTTAAATCGTAATACTCGTAAATAGGAAGCGATTCATTATTTGGATTTGTTTTTTTTAATTGTATCAATACGGTATAATTGTTCCTTTTTATTACTATCGGATCTGTGGACAAATAGGCCGCCAGCACTAAGTTTACTTCCAAAGTATTGGGGTCTTTTATCAACCAACTTATCTCCTGAGGATTGAAGTTTATTCTTCCAAGGGTTGATTCTAATGTATGACTTACCTGCTTGCCTGTGTAAAAGTTATCAACCATATTTATAGCTAATTTCCTTTCAACAGGTTTATATCCTGTACCAGCACCAGGCGTAAATTTCTTAGTGCAGGAAAAAAATATTACACAAAATATTATTAAAATAAAAAGTAACTTTTTCATATTGTATGTTTTTGTTTTTTAAATGTACAAATCAACTTTGCCAATTGCAAGTGATTAAATGCGTATTTAATTTGAAAACATAAATGGGTAAAGGGATTGGCTGAATTTACAGGGATTAATAAATGGCAATATTTTATTGGTTCATACTTTCTGCAATCAATCTATGAAAATGGTGTGTGCCTGTTTCTCTTGTAACAGAGTATC
>JANPAP010000045.1:0-15787 GCA_031429975.1 Chitinophagaceae bacterium | reverse complement strand
ATAAGGCGATGTTCCACCGGTTGCTGTAACAGTAAGAGATGTAGTACCACCAAAAACTGCAATAGTTCCCGGCACCGCATTTACCTGTAATGCAGCAGCAGGTTGCGTTATAGCAACCGTTACATTTTTTACAGCACCCCCTGAATCAATTACTGCAAAATTATAAGTACCAGCAACAAGGTTATAAGTTCCGGTTCCTGTGTAAGGTGGAATTCCGCCAGAAGCTGTTACAGAAACAGATGAAGTTGATCCAAAACAATTTATTGGAGTAGCCGAAGTTGTAACTACTAATAATGGAGGTTGGGTAATTGTAATTGAGGTAGAAACTGTACAGCCCTTTGAATCTGTAATGAAATAACTATAGGTTCCTGTCAAAACATTTGTAATTGAACCTGTACCAGTATAAGGTACTGTGCCACCAACAGCAGCAATCTGTACAGCTGTACTTCCACCAAATACATTAATAGATCCTGCACTGGCAGTGGTTTGTAATACATCAGGTTGAGAAACATTAACAATAGTAGTACCGGTTACATTATTTACATCCTTCGCTGTAAAATAATAGGTTGAATTTATTTTACCAGTGGTATCCCATGTTGCAATATGATTATTATTGCTACTTAATATAATAAGGTTATTTATTCCTGCTTCAAAATTACTGTTGGTATAAAGATTACTTCCAACCAAATTATTATAAAGCCCCTTTTCAAAGAAAGCAATATTATCAATATAAGTAGTGCCTGAATTTTGATTGATTTCGATTAAAAAACTTGCTGCTGCATCAGTTGTAGGTGCATTAAAAGTAAATTCATGATCAACCCTGCCGGTACCAAAACTTGCAGTTTGTTTTGCAGTAAGCGTTGCCCATGGCGTATTTGTTTGCCTGATGGCCACTCTTAAATTTCCACTAACAGTAGTACCTAAAGTGCTAAATCGTAACACATAATTTTTAGCTGAACTGACAGCTCCAATAGTAAAATATAAACCCGTATAGGTTCCCGTTACTATTGTTGGGAATACAAGTTTTAATGATCCTCGTCCGGTTGATACATTAAAATTTCCGGTACCAGTATAAGGCATTGTTCCTCCAGAAGCAGATATATTGATGGAAGCTGTTCCTCCATTACATGCAATTGCCGGAGCTGTGTTATTAACTGTTAAAAACGCTATCGGTTGCGTTAAGGTTAATGTATATGAAGCAGCACATCCTTTTGAATCGGTAACTGTATAAGTATATGTACCTGCATAAACATTTAATATTGTACCAGTTCCAGTATAAGGCGATGTACCACCAGTTGCACTAACAATTACATTGGTTGCACCACCATAAACAGCGATTGGAGCTGCAACTGCAGTTACATTTAAAGCAGCAACGGGTTGTGAAACAGTAATCGTTGAACTAGCTGTTACACCTGATAGATCTGTAACTGTATAAGTATATGTACCAGCCGTAACTGAATATAAACCTGTACCTGTATATGGCGGAATTCCACCAGTGGCAGTAACAGTAACTTTAGTAGCACCACCAAAACAACTTATTGCATCAGCATTCGTTTGAACTGCTAATGCTTGTCTAATAATGGAAGTATCCTTTACTAATATTTTACTAGTAAATGGTTGCAATGTAATGGAACCTGAATAATATGTGCCATCTACTCCCAAATAATTGGCTCCTAATGCAATCGTTTTTGAAGTTGAAGATGCATTATATTCAAGCCTTAGAAAATCATCAATTGCAAATGCGGTTGCATCGGCTTCAGTAAATGAAATATTATCTAAATAAGTGGTTCCGGAATTTTGTTCAATTTCAAATACCAAACTAGTACCTAAATCTGATACAGGTGCAGCAAATAAAATTTCATGATTCTTAATTGTATTATCAAAACATTTTACTTGCACAGCAGTTAGAGTAGTATATGGCGAAGCCGTTTTCCTTAGATATACTCTTATTATTCCATTAGGATTGGTACCCAATGTTGTAAATCGTAAAATATAATTTTTGGTATTACTTATTGCTCCCACTGGGCTGTGCATTAACGAATATTTATTAGCTACTGGTGCAGAAAAATCAACTTTTAATGCTCCACCTAAAATTTTTCCGGTATTATCCCATGAAATACTGGTATTAGCAGCAAATATTGTTATCCCAGAAATACTAGATGTAAAAGTTCCGTTTGTAAACTTATTTAATCCCGTTAAAGATCGAAGTAAATATTTGGGTGCTTCTCTAAAAGGTGCTTTAGAGTCAGAATCAATTCCTGTAAAAACCTTCCATCCAGGAAAAGATTGAGGCGATGAAGGTAATAATGCAGCACCGGTTGTTGGATATATTTCATAGTTAAACCCAACTTCGTTAGAACAACTGTGGTAGTTGCTATCGAAACTGCCTAATGCCTGCATGGTAGCCTGTAATGTTGTTGGTTCTGGCTCATTCAATGCCGCATTTGTATAATAGATATTTCGCTGTGTATTTAATTTAGGGTAAAAAATATTATTGCTTACCGTTAAATTATTGATGGAGCCCCAAGGCCAGCGCATAAAACTTAATGCATTTAAATTATTAAAAGAAGTATTGCCCTTGATATTTACATTGTTAGGATTGTTGCAATGAATGCCATTTTTTTGATTGTTAAAAACAGTATTGTTAATTACATCAATATTGTTGGTACGGCCATCCAAATAAATGCCCGATACAAATGGGTTGGTAGAGGAACGACCTTCCGATGCACCAATTCCATTCATTACAATATTATCTCTGATAACTCTATTCGAAAAATTTCCGGTAAGTGTAGAGTCTGTACCGGCACCCCAAGAATAGATACCTCCGGCATCATCTTTATTATAACAAAAATAATTTACAACATTATTCTTCACTAAAACATTGCTGCCTTCAAATTCAATCCCAACATACCCTGTTGTGTCAATTTTATTATTCTCAATTAAAAGATTATTAGAAATTTCTGCCATAATACCTTTATAGGAATTACCGCCGCTTAAACCCATTCCCCGGATAGCACCGGTTTTAACTATTGAACAATTTCTAATAACTACATTAGAATCTACTGAACTAGCTATACGAATTGCATTACTTAAATTATTTATTGTATTTACATTTTCAATTAAAATATCTGAAACTGCTTGAGCATAAAAACCGGTTCCTCCAATATTACTTATGTCGCAATTTTGAATGGTAATAAAATCAGCATTAATACTGTAAAAAGCAAATTGATTGGCACCTTCAAATGAAATGTTTTTGAAACTGATGTATTTCATCAAATTTATGTTCACTAAGGTATCAATCGTACCGGCTCTAATTGTATAATTAGCAGGTAAAGCAGCACCAAAAAAAATCTGCAAATTTTTATTAACCGGTTCAAAATACCACTCCCCTAATTGATCTAAAGTTCGAGGATCGTTTTGTATAAAATATCCATAATTATTATTACTGGTATAATTGGATGAAATTGGATTAATATAAGTAATGGTAGTACCTGAATGATTGATTATTTTACAACGATCAAGCACCCATAATTTTTTTCTGATTACAACTTCTGCACCCGTCCAATTTGTAGATGATGTTAATTCAATATCGGTAATTGATGTAGTGTCAACAAAACTTTCATACTTTAAATACCCTCCATTTATATCATCCCGATTAGGGTATCTTCCAATCTGCATGGGCTGGTTATTTAAAGTAAGCATATTTAAATTCCCATTGGCAGTTGCTACAGCCGCTTGATAAATTCCGTTACTCAACAACACCCAATTTGTTATAGTTGAAAATCCTGTTATTATTGGATTAAGGCCTGTTCCATAAGCTCCAAAAACTATGTGATTGTTAAATGCGCCAGATTTACTTACTGTAATTGCACCATAAAAACTCTCCCCTCTTTTAAATAAAACACTATCGCCGGGTGCTAAGGAATTAAAAAATGAATTTAATTTATTAATTGATTTCCAAGGGGTAGCTATATTTTGAGCTTGTGTACTGCTATAACTATCATTTCCAGTACTATTGGAAAAATAGTAATTTTTTGCAGTAGCCTCAATGCTTATACAACAAAAAAGCAATACCATTAGCCAACCCCTTTCAAAAACTTGTAAATAAAGCTGTACTTTTTTAAAAATCTTATTCATGGAAATCAATTTTTCTTATAATTTAAAAATTAGGTAATGCTACTAAAAAGTAATTGGGCAAAAGTTTAAACTATAGTACTGCATTTAATTAAAAATCAAAAACAGCTCTAATTTAGCCAAATACTTAACAGTCAAATATTTTGGCATAAATGCCAAAACAAAAATCTTTTTTTTTGGGGGAATTAGAATTTCGTGGGATTGGATTCTTAAATTGGGAATAGTTAAAATAAATCTTATAATTCAATAAGGTACAATGCTATTTTCAATTTTTCACAAATCTAAGGTAGACAAATATTTTAAATAAAATAAAATTTATAATCTTTTGATTGAGAATGATATTTAATTACTACCTAACTAATGGTCATTTCATTATAAAGCAAACTAATAAAGTTGTTTATACCAACTGCAAAAAAATAACTCCAACAGTAGAAATAACACTGAAACTTTATTAAGTAATCATTATAGCAATACAAAAATAAAACTATTTCAATATTTTGCAACTTTAATACAGCAGTTGACAATTTTAGAATTCAAATGATGAATTAGTTCCCATTTCAGCAATAAAAAATAAACACTAATACTAAATTATCGATCAATTTACATAACCTTAATTATGTGGTGTAATAAATATTTTTATTAATAATTAATTAATTATTTAGGATATTACATATATTCATCAATTAAATTAAAAAAGCAATTTCGACATTCCTTTTTATTAAATACCAGTACCTTTCTACTTTAAGATAAGAATAATCAATACTGGTTTATAAGGAGTAAAACACTGTTATTAAGAACAAACATGAACAATCAACTAAAAAATTATTTACAAAAGTCACTAATTGCTTTAGATCTACTGGTACTTAATGTAACCTTTTTGGTTTCCAGAGTAATTTTTGAAGAACGGATTGCTGAAAATTCATTTAGAATATATCTTGAATTGTGGGTATTAATAAATGCATTCTGGATTATTATTTCGTTTGTATGCCGAACTTATTCGGATAGTACGATTGTTAACTTTGAATATTTTACTAAAAGAACTGCCCAGGTTTTTTTATTATGGATTATTGCTATTTTATTTTATCTTTTTTTTTCAAGACATTTTGAAGTATCTCGTTTTTTTACAATTGTTACAATAATAATATTTGGCTTCGGGCTTTTTATTAATCGTTTTTTATACTTGGGGTTACATAATTATTTTAAAAAGCGTAACCATTTATTTAATAAAGTTCTTATTATTGGCTATAACGAAACTGCAAAAAAATTAGAAAATTATTTTGAAGAAGAAAGTTTTAATGCACATTTACTGGGATTTATTGAAGATGAAAAAAATATTAAAGAACTAACCCGACACCCAATTATTGCCGATATAAAAAACACCATTCAAACAGCCATTGACCTTGATGTTCAAGAAATTTTTTCTACCATAACTCCTGAGCAAAATAGTTTTATTTATACACTTATGCACAAGGCTGAAACTGAATGCATTCGCTTTAAGATTGTACCAGATCTTTCTGTATTTATCAGTAAACCTGTAATCATCAATTATATCAGAGATCTTCCTGTATTATCTGTAAGAAGTGAACCCTTAGATGATGTTGGAAATCGTTTAAAAAAGAGAACGCTAGATATTTTTATAAGTGTTTTGGTACTGATTTTTATTTTATCCTGGTTAATACCATTATTGGGATTATTTATTTTTTTGGAATCGAAAGGCCCTGTGTTTTTTTCACAACTTCGTTCGGGGAGAAACAATAAAACTTTTAAATGTTTAAAATTTAGAAGTATGAAAGTTAACCGGGAATCTGATACAAAACAAG
The DNA here is from genome assembly GCA_031429975.1 of Chitinophagaceae bacterium. Lineage (GTDB taxonomy): Bacteria > Bacteroidota > Bacteroidia > Chitinophagales > Chitinophagaceae > Ferruginibacter. The sequence goes on along the minus strand of JANPAP010000045.1, from coordinate 9,833 downwards.
CAACTAAAAATGATAACCGGATTACAAAAATTGGCAAATTCATTCGTAAAACCAGTTTGGATGAATTTCCTCAATTTATAAATGTATTAAAAGGCGAGATGAGCCTGGTAGGCCCCAGGCCACATATGGTTAAACATACCGCAGATTATTCAAAAATTGTTGATCAATATATGATCCGTCAATTCTTAAAACCAGGCATTACTGGTTGGGCCCAGGTAAATGGGTTTAGAGGAGAAATTACCGAAGATGAACAAATCATCAACAGGGTTAATGAAGATCTTTGGTATCTTGAAAACTGGACAATTTGGTTAGATATCCGGATTTTATTCTTGACAGTTTATAAAGTTTTTAAAGGAGATGAAAATGCATTTTAATGGATGCCAAATTTTTAAACATCTTAATTTCAGTTTTAATTTTTTAAGAGTCATTCTCCATCCTCTGGTATTAAAATAAGTATATTACAAAATAAAATTAATTTAAACCATTAATGAATTGTTGTTTCATTAACCTACAAACGGCATGAAGAATTTTGCAGCATTAAAAAAGAATTTAAAAAAAGATTTTAGCGGATTAAAACAAATAAAACTTGCATTACTGGGCGATACTGCCACTCAGTTACTTTCTCAAACCCTACGTGCTGCTGCATTTGATGAAGGATTTAATCTTGAAATTTGGGAGGCCGATTTTAACCAGATTGAAAGGCAGGTTTTTGATAACGGTTCAGAATTGTATGAATTTAACCCCGACATTATTCTTGTATTTTATTCCTCTCACAAACTTTTAGGAAAATATAATAAACTAAAAACCGAAGAGCAGGCTAATCTGGCTCAAAGCCAATTGGAGTTAATTCAAAACATTCATACTACAATATCGGCACAGCTAAAAGCTAAAATTATTTTTTACAATTACACCGAAATTAATGATGCCATTTTTGGCAATTATGCCAATAAAGCAATTCATTCTTTTTTATATCAAACCAGAAAATTAAATTTTGAATTGATGCAGTTTGCCGCAATCAATTCAAATTGCTATATCTGTGATCTATCTTCAATTCAAAACCAATTTGGCAAGCAATTATTTTTTCAAAGCAGCATTTATATCAATACCGATATGATTTTGAGTATTGATATTTTACCAGCGGTTGCCTACAATACATTGGGCTTAATAAAAGCCATGTTTGGTAAAATAAAAAAATGCCTGATACTGGATTTAGACAATACCCTTTGGGGTGGCATAATTGGAGATGATGGGTTGGAAAATATTCAATTAGGAAGCCTCGGAATTGGCAAGGCTTTTACCGAATTTCAATACTGGATTAAAAAATTAAAAAACCGGGGAATCATTTTAGCGGTTTGCAGTAAAAATACCGAATCGGTAGCAAAAGAACCTTTTGAAAAACATCCCGACATGGTTTTAAAGTTGGATGACATTGCTGTTTTTGTTGCCAATTGGGAAAACAAAGCCGATAATATCCGCCACATACAAAGCATCCTCAATATCGGATTTGATTCGATGGTTTTTTTGGATGACAATCCTTTTGAAAGAAATATTGTTAGAGAAAACATTCCAGCAATTACGGTTCCGGAATTACCGGAAGACCCTGCTGAATATTTAGAATTTTTATACAACCAACATTTATTTGAAACCATATCCTTTTCGAACGAAGATGTTGAAAGAACCAAACTGTACCAGGTAGAAGCACAACGAACGGTACTGCAAAAAAGCATTACCAATGAGGCCGACTTTTTAAATACTTTACAAATGGTTTCGTTGGTTGAACCCTTTAATAAATTCAATACCCCAAGGGTAGCGCAACTAAGCCAACGATCTAATCAATTTAATTTACGAACGGTGCGATATACCGAATCGGATATTGAAGCCTTGGCAACGGATAAAAACTTTTTTACTTTTTCATTTACGTTAGAAGATAAGTTTGGTGATAATGGTTTGATTGGTGTTATCATTCTAAAAAAAGAAAATGATTCAACATTGTTTATTGAAAGTTGGCTGATGAGTTGCAGGGTTTTAAAAAGAACCATGGAAAATTTTGTATTAAATGCACTGGTAAGTCTTTGCAGGCAAAACGGATTTACACATTTAAAAGGCGAATACCTTCCAACAGATAAAAATGAAATGGTTCGAAATCATTATTTAAATTTAGATTTTGTTCAAGAGGGAGAATACTGGATGTTGGATGTATTCAACTACAAGGATAAAAAATGTTTTATCAATTTAAAATAATTACAGCATGGACAGAAACGAAATTTTACAAGAACTCACTGCAATTTTTACCGACACTTTTGATGTTGATGCAATCAAATTATCTACCGATACTTCTGCCGATGATATTGAAGAGTGGGATTCATTATCACATATTCAATTAGTGGTGGCCATTGAAAAACATTTTAAAATTCGCTTTTTATCAAAAGAAATTCAAAGCTGGAAAAAAACCGGCGATATGATTGAAAGCATCCACAACAAATTATAAATTGCGCTTTCTATAGTTTTTTATACTTTTATCGATATCCATTTCCTTTTTTATATTTCAAACCAAACCTGATTTAAACAATAAGGCAATATGATATTTAATTCCATCGAATTCTGCTTATTCTTTTTTATTACTGCAATTATAGTTTTTTTTATCCCGGCAAAATACCGGTGGATCTGGATTTTACTTACAAGTATTGCATTTTATTGTTACAGTATTCCTGCATTTATTTTTGTGCCTGCATTTATAATTTTAGTAACCTATTTTGGCGGCATACAAATCGAAAAAGCAAGCACCGAAAAAAAAGGCAACCAGTTTTACCTGTTTGCAATAATTGCAAATATTGGCCTACTGGTATTTTTTAATTACAGTAATTTTTTCAGCAATACCGTAGTTGATATTGTAAATATTTTCAGATCGGGCAATCCAATTAAAAACAATTTATTAATTAATATCATTGCGCCGCTGGGTATTTCCTACATTACTTTTCAATCCATCGGATATTTAATAGAAATAAAAAGAGCGAATCATCCTGCAGAAAAACACCTGGGACATTTTGCAACCTACCTGCTGTTTTTTCCAAAAATTATTGCCGGTCCTGTTGAAAGAGCTCACAACTTTTTGCCCCAGTTAAAAAATCAACAGCCCATTCAATACCAACATATCAGCACTGGTTTAAAACTTATTTTATGGGGTTTATTTAAAAAACTGGTTATTGCAGACAGGTTGGGAATTTATGTAAACGTAATATTTAATAATTACCAGCACCACTCCGGATTTACAATTATTGTTGCCACCATTTTTTATGTATTTCAGATGTACGCCGATTTTTCGGGCTATACTACTATGGCCATTGGTATTTCAAAAATTCTGGGTTTTGATATCATGGAAAATTTTAACCGGCCATTGCTTGCAAAATCGGTTACCGAATTTTGGCGCAAATGGCATATCTCTTTATCTACTTGGTTTGCCGATTATTTTTATAACCCACTGGCAATTGAAAAAAGAGATTGGGGTAAATGGGCGATAGTGTATGCCAGCTTTGTTACATTTATTACATTGGGTTTTTGGCATGGGGCAAACTGGACATTTATTGTATTTGGTGCCATGCAGGGCTTTATACTCAGCATTGAATTTTTTACCAGAAAATGGCGGAAGGAACTTAGAAAAAAAATACCTGCATTTTTAAACAATGGCTTGGGAATCGTTTTTACATTCAGCTATTTTGCGGTATCGCTTATTTTTTTCAGGGCAAATTCTGTTACTGAAGCGATCAAGATTTTTAAACGCATCACCTATTTAAAAGGCAGTTTTTATTATGATACTACCTCAATGATTGCATTTTGTTTACTGGGAATTTTATACTTGGTAGTTTTCGAAATTAAAAAGGAATATTTCAATACCTTATTTACAATATCCGAAAATAAAAACTGGCTGGTTCGTAATTTTTATTATTGTTTTTTGATAATGATTATTTTATTAACCGGCGTGTTTGATGGTGGGCAATTTATTTATTTTCAATTTTAAGCAGTTACTATGTTTAGTAAACTCAATACTATTTTTAAAAAGAAAAGCAAGCGGTATTATTTTTTACAGACAGTTTGTTTTGTTGCATTATTGTTTCTATGTGATTTTTTGCTGGGTAAAACATTACAAAAATTATACTACCGCCAAAGCTCCGGCTGGGAATGGCGAACCATTACTGCGGTTGAAAATATCAAAGCAGATATCATGATATTTGGCGCCAGCAGGGCACAACAACAATACAACCCAACTTATATTGAAGACAGTTTAAATAAAACCTGCTTTAATGTTGGCAGAGATGGCATGCCCATTTTTTACCATTATGCCATTTTAAAAAGCATTTTAAAAAGACATACCCCCCAGGTAATTATTTTAGATTGCGAATACGAAGTTTTAAAAAAAGCCGAAAGCAGTTATGAAAGATTATCCTGCCTCTTACCTTTTTATAAAGGGCATCCCGAAATGCAGGATATTATAGCCTTGAGAGGGCCATATGAAAAATATAAATTATGGTCGTATACCTATCCTTATAATTCTTTACTATTTAAAATTGCAATGGGTAATATTAAATCGCAGAAAAAAAGAATTGTGGATATCAAAGGTTATGTTCCACTTTATAATGTATTGGATGAACCCATTAAAACAATTGATTACTCTAAAGAATATGAACTGGATTCAGTAAAAATAAATATCCTGAAATTGTTTATTGATGATTGTAAAAAACAGCAGATAAAATTATTTTTGGCATGCTCCCCCTATTACAACATTTCAATCGATACCGATTATTCTATTAAAATAATTAAAGAAATTACCAAAGAAAAAAATATTGAATTTCTGGATTACACAAAAGAAAAAATCTTTTTACAAAATTCAAAATTGTTTGATGATACCGTTCATGTTAATACCACTGGTTCTAAAATATTCAGCAGCATGGTTGCAAGTGATTTAAAAAAACGGTTACTTTCAAAATAAACATATCATTCTTCAAAAAAAATTAGATACAAAAAGCAAGCGCCTCCTTTTAAGGGAAGCGCTTTTTTATAATCAACATACTCAGAAATTTATTTATTCGCTTAAGATTGATTTAACAACGGCTTCATCGTTTATTACAACTTTTACATAATAAAGCGATTTACTAACCGCCGGTATTGCAGTAACAATATTGTTTGAACCCTGTATCAAATCAATACTTTTGTTTACAATTACTCTTCCATTAACATCCACTATAACCATCTTCATTTGCTGCTGTTTTGTACTGCTGATATTTATTTTTACAGCACTCTCAAATGAATTCAGCAAAATATTATCAACCGAAAAAGTTCGGGTATTATTTCTATTTACAGGTACAATTTTGCTGTATGCAACCGAGCCATTTTTATCAACCATCACCAATCTGTAATACACAACTCCTGTAAATGGCTTGCTATCTGTAATAGTATAATTGCTAACAGAACCGCTGTTGTTGTTTGATGTTACAGTTCCTACAGTTTCAAAAATCCTGCTATCAATACTGCGTTCTATTAAATAATGGCTGCTGTTTATTTCTGTTGTTGCCTGCCATTGCAATTGCACATTGTTGGTTACAGTAAAAGCAGAAAAACTTAGCAATTTAACTGGTAATATAACTGATGTTACAAACACTCTTATAGAATCCGTTGCAGTTAATCCTGCCAGGTTTGTTGCCCTTAATTGAAATACATAAGTGCCCAATACCAATCCCGAAATTTTTGTTACTGCAGTTGCAGGGCTGTTGATATTGAAAGAAGCTGGTCCTGAAATTTTTGACCAATTATAACTCACGATACTACCTCCATAAGCAATTCCATTTAAAATTACAGAATCCACTGGCTGCACAATCACTACAGCATTGCCTGCTAAAACTACAGGAATTGAATCTATAGCACCTGCTTTAATAATTACTTTTGATGTAAAAGGTTGCAAAGTTAAGGAGCCATTATAAACCGTACTATCCACCGCAATGTATTTCGAATCCAACGTAATTGTTACAGGCGAATTGGTTGCATTGTATTCGAACCTAACCTGGCTTTCAATAGTATTGATGGTTACATTTACTTCGATAAATTCAACATCATCAATATAAGTTGTTCCCGAGTTTTGTTCAATTTCAATTACAAAACTTCCGCCTGCTGCATCAGCAATTGCATCGGTAAATAAAAACTCCTGTACTTGTTTTGAAGTACCAAAAGATTTTGTTTGTACCGGTACTAAATTATTATAAGGCGAATTTGTTTTGCGGATATAAGCTCTTACAATTCCATTGGTTGATGTGCCCAATGTTTTAAAACGCAATACATATTTTTTTGTATTACTGATGGCACCCATTGGGCTATGCAATAAGCCATATCGGTTTGCCTGAGGAGCCGAAAAATCCATTCGCAACGAACCAACTCCGGTAATTTTGCTACTGTTATTCCAGGCTGCTGATACGTTGGCGCCAAATGCAGTTACCGTATTTATATTGCTTGCAAATTGTGCATTAGAAAATAAATTAGTACTCAATGTACTTACAATGGTATAAGGTTGAATTTTTTGTGCTGGTCTTCTTGCATTATGATCAAAGGCTGTTAAATCTCTCCAGCCATCTAATGAGTAGGGAGAAGTTTGTAATAAAGCACCTCCTGCAGTTTCATATATTTCAAAATTAAATCCGGCATCCGTAAATGTATTGTAATAATTACTATCGATATTCCCCAACGACTGTAAATCGGTTTGCAATGTTTTTGTTGTTGGCGTATTTAAAGCTGCATTTGTATAATACAGGTTTTTTTGAGATGCATTTAATGGAAAGGAAATATTGTTTTTAATAACCAGGTTGGATATTGAACCCCAGGCCCAACGCATGTAACTGATGTCTTGTCCGTTATTATAAAAGGTATTGTTAAGGATATTGATGCTGGAAGGATTGTTACAATGGATACCATTTTTTGCAATATTAAAAATAGTATTATCCAATACATTTACATTCATGGTTCTTCCATCCAGGTAAATGCCAGCCAAAGCCGGAGCTGTTGATGTAGTGCCATCTGGTGCACCAATCCCATTCATGATAATATTGTTTTTTATTAACCGGTTGGTATAATAATTTCCCGGTGCGGCATCGGTACCATTTGCAAAAGTATAAACGCCTCCATTATCTTGTAACCGGGTACAATAGTAATTCACTAAATTATTTCTAACAGTTACATCACTGCCATCAAACTGAATACCGGCAATACCTACCGTATCCACTACATTATTTTCAATCATAACATTATTGGTAGCAACAACATAAATTCCTTTATAATCCGAATCATCATAATACGAACCCATGCCTGCAATTTGCGATGTATTTCTCACCACACAATTTCTAACCGTTACATTCGATTTGATTCTACTGGTAACCTGGATACCGTTTGATAAAACATTATTGGTATTTACATTTTCAACCAATACATTACCACATGCAAAAATATGAACACCCTTGGCGCCCATATTACTCATGTTCGAATTCTGAATTTTTATATCATTACCATTCAATGCATAAATGGCACTCATGTTAGCACCATCAAAATCAATATTATTTACACTGATAAATGTTTTGTTATTGATGTTTAATAAAGTGTCGATCGTACTTGCTTTGATAGCATACGACGTTGGTAAATTTGTACCAAAAAACATTTGCAAGCTTTTAGCAGTAGTATCAAAATACCATTCGCCCAGTTGATCCAACGTACGTGGATCATCCATAATAAAATAGCCATGACCAATTTTTGCATTTGACAATAATGGTGTATTTCCGGTATTGATTCCTTTTCCAATTCGGTAGTTAATTGTTGTACCACTATGATTGGTGATAATACAACGATCGATGGTCCATCCGTTTTTTCTAATCGCTACTTCGGCCCCCGTCCAGTTAATTGCGCTGGTTAAAGTATTATCAGTAATTGATGTTCCTGTTGCACTGTTAAAAGTTAGATAACCCGAATTGCCGGCATCAAAATTTGGATACCGGCCAATGGGTTGTGGCCGGCCATTTAAGGTTACCATCGACAGGTTATTTTTTCCGGCAACAAGATCGGCTTTATAAACGCCGCCACCCATTGCTATCCAAATTGGTAATGCAGTAAAACCCGAAATTATTGGACGGGCACCATTACCATAGGCAGCAAAATTTAAATTATTTCTGCTAACAACAATGGCACCATAAAACAGGTTGCCACGGTTAAACAATATGCTGTCGTTTGCTGCAAAAGTAAATGCGTTTACTTTCGAAATTGTTTTCCAGGCTGTTGCTGCAGAAGTGCCTGTATTGGCATCATTACCCAGCGTAGAAACGTAGTAGTTTGTTGCATTGGCAATGCTTGCCAACAAAACAAAGGTTAAAAGTAATAGTCGTTTCATAGTAGTAGGATTTTTGTTATTTATGGGAAAAAATTTAATTAAAACATTTTATACATAGTATTATCAGTACGGAAAAATGTTCCGTTTTTTGTGATAACAACTATTTTATATTTTACTTAAAACTACAAACAGCCCGAATTAATTCAGGCTAAAACAGTATCCTTACAATTCTGTTGAACAGCATTATTCAATCGATTTAAATTTGCATTGATTGCAAATAATCTGCTGTTGTTGGAGGGTAATGTTTTCATAGTTTTTTGTACGGTTATTATTAAATGAACATCAAAATAAATTTATGTTGATATTCAAAAAATCATTTTTTTTCCGCTCAACAATTATTGTTGACTCATTTTTTTAACTATAAACTAATTGAGAAAAAACCTGGATTGTATTTTGGCCAGGTGCCTTCATGCAGCAATAAGTGCACAATGATTGTAAATTAGTTTTCATAGTTTCAAAAATTCGGTACGGTTTTATTGAAGTTATTTTTTGTTGTGTTCCAATTAACTTCAATAAGGGTATAAGGGTAAGGACGGATTACCTTTAATAACTAAATATCACACCAAATATTGTAAATAACATACCAATTCGACAAAATAGAGTACTTATGCGTTTAGAATTCGTAAAACTACTTATCGCCTTCGTATATATCCGTAAACACATGCTGGCACTGTGTTTCATCAGTAATTAATCAAGCCATTGAAAATAAAAAATCTTTAAGAAGGGTTGTAGATGCTGCTATTTTTATTGCTTTCTTTTCCAATTGCAGTTGTTGTTGAATGGCAGCAGGAATAGTAACCAAATCACCCGTTATCGGTTCTACAACATCATAAAATTTTACAGGATGTGCTGTTTCCAATACAATCCCTTTTTGCATTGGATTGAGTTGAAGATAATTTTGCAAAGCATGATATCCAACAGCGCCATGCGGATCGAGCAGGTAATTATATTGTTGATACACTTGCAGCAAGGTTGCTTTTGTTTCAGCATCGGAAATACTGCAACTGCTCAATACTTTTTTAAGATTTACAAACTGGTGTTCAAAAATTTCAAGTATCCGGATAAAGTTGCTTGGATTACCAACATCCATTGCATTTGAGATAGTAACAATGGCTTTTTTAGGTTCGTACTTTTCTGTTTGCATAAACGATGGCACCACATCATTGGCATTGCAAGCTGCTATAAAATGTTGTACCGGCAAACCCGAAACATGCGCCAAAATGCCTGCACAAATATTACCAAAGTTGCCACTAGGCACCGAAATTACCGGAGCATTATTTTTATCGGCCCATTGTTTATAGGCAAAGAAATAATAAAATTGCTGGGGTAACCACCTGGCAACATTTATTGAATTGGCCGAAGTAAGAAACAATTGTTCATTCAACGCCTTATCGGTAAAAGCCTGTTTTACCATTTGCTG
>JANPAP010000044.1:0-1604 GCA_031429975.1 Chitinophagaceae bacterium | reverse complement strand
CCTTGCTTTTGCAATAAAATACTGGCATAAGCAATCAGGCCTTCTTCTCTTCCAACAAAACCCATTTTTTCGGTGGTAGTAGCTTTTATCGAAACCGTATTAAGGGGCATTGAAAGTATGGCTGCAATAACAGCCTGCATTTGAGGTATGTAATTTTTTATTTTGGGTGCTTCCAGGCAAAGGCTGCTGTCAATATTTATAATGGAATACCCTTCGGCCTTAATTAAATCAAAACTTTTTTGCAATAAAATTTTACTATCAATATTTTTAAAGCTGGCATCCGTATCCGGAAAATGAACGCCAATATCACCCAGACAAGCTGCTCCCAGCATGGCATCGCAAATTGCATGTAATAATACATCGGCATCACTGTGGCCAAGCGCCCCTTTAGTATGCGGTATTTTAACCCCTCCCAACCAAAATTCCCGGTCGGTAACCAATTGATGAAAATCAATTCCAAACCCTATTCGTATGTTCATTCTTTTAAAATTAATTTGTACAAATGTAGGCTTAGCAGCCTTAAATAAAAAAGCGTCTCAATTAATTGAGACGCTTTTTTATTGAGTTCGATATAATTATTTTGCTTTTGGACTGTTACCGTCAAAATCAAAAAATAAACTGAAACGTAATGTGTTTGATAATGGGTTACGATTAACACCATTTCCTGAAGGCAATAAGTAAGAGAAATTTAATCCGAAATTATTATACTTTAAACCAGCGCCTAAGGTAAAATACTTTCTGTTTCCTTTAATAGGATTTTCGTAAAAATAGCCAGCTCTTAAAGCAAACTGGTCGTTGTACCAATATTCTGCTCCAAGTGATGCTTGAATTTCTTTAATCTCTTCGTTAAATCCACCGGGTGCATCTCCAAAAGATTTAAACCAACTGTTTACAACACCCTGGCTACGATATTTTACTAAACCAGCGCTATCACCAATTGATGGAGGTGTTGGTACTAATAATTTATGTAAGTCTAAACCAAAAGTAATTTTATTGGTTTCATCCAATACTTTGGTATAAGTAACACCTACACCAATATTTGCAGGGATATAATCTTTTTGCTTTGCATCGCTTGTATACGAAATTTTTGAACCCAGATTAGTTAAGGTAACACCATAATTTAATCCAGAACCATCAGCTTTTAAACCAGTGTGGAATAAACTGATATCTCCAGCTACTGAACTTCCTGCTTTGTAAGCAACACCATTAATGGTACCACTTGCAAGGTTGGAGTTGATATACCTTAAAGCAACACCTAATGCTAATTTTTTAGACAATTTCCTTGAGTATCCTGCATCAAATGCAAATTCACGAGGACGGAAAGAACTTAAGTCGTTTCCTAAGTTATCCGTAAACTGAATATTTCCTAAACTGAAATATCTTAATGAACCCGAAATAGCTTGCTCGTCATCAATTTTATAAAAACCAGCTAAAGAAGTAAGATAAACATCGTTTAATCCTAAATCTTTTAACCAAGGAGTATAAGTAACCGATAATCCACCTTTATTGGTATTGAAAGGTGTTTTTGCTAAATTCCAAAAACTTGAATTGGCATCTGGTGAAGTTGCAATTCCCAAATCTCCCATACCGCCGCTACGGGCATC
>JANPAP010000043.1:0-4788 GCA_031429975.1 Chitinophagaceae bacterium | reverse complement strand
GACTGAAGTCAAATCGCAGTTGCTCTTCATTCACCAAACTTCCTTTTTGTGCTACATGTTTGCCTAATACAGTGCGTAATGCAGCATGCATTAAATGTGTTACGCTATGATGTATGGTGATTGCCTTTCTTCTTGTTGCATCAACTTTTGCTATAACGTTAGCTATTATGGCGGCAGGAAGTTGATCGGTAAAATGAACAATCAGATCGTTATCTTTTTTGGTATTGGTTACGGTAATACTTTCGTTTCCAAAAAGCAAAGTGCCCGTATCGCCAATCTGGCCGCCACTTTCAGCATAAAAAGGGGTGGCTGACAAAATAAATTGATACGAAGTTTTTCCCTTGGCAGTAACTTTCCGGTACTTGATAATGCTGGTAGTTTCTTCCAGATTTTTGTAACCTGTAAATTGATTACTGGTATTTTCCAAAAGGGTTATCCAGTCTTCGGTTTCTAAAGTGGTAGCAGATCTTCCTCTTTCCTGTTGCTCTTTTCTTGCAATTTCGTAACCGGCTTCATCTACTTTTAAATTATTTTCAGCAGCAATTAAAATGGTAAGGTCTATTGGGAAACCATAAGTATCATTTAATTCAAATGCACTTTTGCCGTCAATAATATTGGTAACTCTGGCAGCTGCCATTACATCTTCAATTCTTTTCAACCCTTTATCAAGCGTTCTTAAAAATGCATCTTCTTCTTCCTTTACCACTTTACTTACAAAATCCAGTTGCTTGTTCAACTCTGGAAAAACGGTTTCAAATTGCTTTGCAATAATGGGCAATAATTGAAACAATAAAGGTTGTTTAAAATCGAGATAAGAATAATAATACCTAACAGCCCTACGCAGAATGCGGCGTATAACATAACCTGCGCCTGTGTTTGATGGCAATTGCCCATCGGCGATGGTAAAACTGATGGCACGGATATGATCGGCAATTACTCTAAAGGCAATGCTTTCCTTATCGTCGTTTGCAGAATATTTTTTACCAACTATTTTTTCAATTGATTCGATCGTTCCTGTAAAAACATCGGTATCGTAATTGCTTTGTTTGTTTTGTAAAACCCTAACCAACCTTTCAAAGCCCATTCCTGTATCAACATGTTTTGCAGGCAGTGGTTCCAGACTGCCATCTTTTTTACGGTTAAATTGTATAAATACATTGTTCCATATTTCTATTACCTGCGGATGATCGTTGTTTACCAAGGTTTTTCCATCCACCAATTGTTTTTCATTTTCATCCCGGCAATCAACATGTATTTCGGTGCAGGGGCCACAAGGGCCGGTATCGCCCATTTCCCAAAAATTATCTTTTTTATTGCCCAATAAAATCCGGTCTTCGGCAATATATTTTTTCCATTCATTAAATGCTTCTTCATCTTTTGGAAGGCCTTCTTTTTCATCCCCTTCAAAAATGGTTACATACAATTTATTTTTATCGAGTTGGTAAACTTCAGTCAATAATTCCCAACTCCAGGCAATGGCTTCTTTTTTAAAATAATCTCCAAAACTCCAGTTGCCCAGCATTTCAAACATGGTATGGTGATAGGTGTCTACACCCACTTCTTCCAGATCGTTGTGTTTACCGCTAACCCTTAAACATTTTTGCGTGTCTACGGCCCTGTTATAGGGCGCTGCTTTGTTACCCAAAAAATAATCTTTAAACTGGTTCATACCGGCATTGGTAAATAAAAGAGTAGGATCGTCTTTTAAAACTATCGGAGCAGAAGGCACTATCACATGTTCCTTCAATTTAAAAAAGTCGAGAAATTGTTGGCGTATTGCAGCACTGGTCATCATGGCCATTAACTATTTTTTGGTTGATTTTTGCAATTTATCAGTCTATATTTGTGCGCTTTCTAACAGCGTGGCGCAAAGGTAAGGAATGAAACCTCAATCCTGTTAAGGGCTGTACGGGAAAATGTTTGTTTTTGTTGATGGAATTTTATCGAAAAATTATTTTTCTAAATAAGGATGATTGGATAAAATTCTTTCGAACAGAAATTTAGTAAATTGGATAGTAAAGTTATAACCGCCTTTTGTTGGGCCTGCTTGCATGAAAAAAATAAAATATTTTTATAACAGCAATACACTCCGGTATGAAAAACTGGTTACACCTTTCCGGGTAAAACTGTTGCGGATATTCGGTTTTATATCTGCTTTACTGGTAAGTTCTGCAATGGTAATTTGGTTGTACACAAAATTTATTCCCAAGCCAACAGATAAAGAGCGCTCCTTGAAATATGATATCATGAGCGATAATTACAAAACACTTTCTGAAAAATTAGTTACCCTGCAAGACCAGATGGCTGAATTGGAAAAAAGAGATAATGATGTTTACCGTTCCATTTTTGAAGCCAATCCTTTGCCCGATAGTGCCCGTGCTTTATTAACTGAAAAAAAGAAAGAGGTTGAAAAGGTAAATGTAATTAGTGATGACGCATTCAGTAAAAATATTGCCTACCAACTAAATAATATCAGTGCCCGGATTGCTTACCAGCGAAAAAGTTATACCGACATTGAAAAGCTTATCAATAATCAGGAAAATAAATTGGCCAGCATACCGGCCATTCAACCGGTAAGTAATAAAACACTTTCCAGAATTGCCAGTGGATTTGGAATGCGCATTCATCCCATTTACGGAATTGCCAAAATGCATAGCGGCCTCGATTTTACGGCACCACAAGGCACCCCAATTTATGCAACAGGCGACGGCATAGTTACCACTGCTGGCCCTGGAAGCGGCACGGGCACTCATGTAATAATAAATCATGGGTATGGGTACGAAACGGTTTACATGCATATGTACCGCTTAAAAGTTAGAGACCGGCAACGGGTAAAACGTGGTGAAGTTATCGGTTGGGTAGGCAGTACCGGTGCAAGTACCGGACCCCACTGCCATTACGAAGTTCATATCAATGGCCGCCCTGTTGATCCGGTTTATTTTTTTTACAACGATTTAAATGCCGAACAATACGACCGGGTTTTAAAGATTGCAGCAACCGGAAGCGCCAAGAGTTTTGACTAAAATTCTGCTGCAGAACAGGCGAATCAATTTTATTTACTGTATTTTTAAAATGATTTAAAAACTGCTTTTATTTAATCATGGCATTACAACAAATTGCATTCGACTTTGATGATCTTCCGCAAAAACCATTGCCGGAGAAAAAAGCTGTGTTGAAAAAAAAGCCATTGCCTGTTTCACAACCAACGTATGAACCAATAATTGAGAAAAAAAAATCGACCCGGGGAAGAAAAAGTGTAAAGGAACTGAGTGAGGGTGTGGATTTGATTGATGTACCGGAAGATGAGATACTGTTTCAAAAAATGTATTATTCAATAGGAAAGGTTGCCGAAATGTTTAAGGTAAACCAATCGTTGATTCGCTTATGGGAAAATGAATTTGATATTTTAAAGCCCCGTAAAAATGGAAAAGGCGATCGCTTGTTCAGGCCCGAAGATGTTAAGAATATCCAGTTAATTTATCATCTTACCCGTGAAAAAAAATACACCATGCAAGGCGCTAAAGATTTTTTTAAGAATAATAAAAAATCGACCGAGCAGTTTGAAATGATCAATTCGTTAAAGAAGGTAAAAGTTTTTTTACTGGAGTTAAAAGCAAATTTATAAATGGGAAAAAGAATAATTCTGATAATCATTGTTGCAGTTACGTTTCTTTTTTACTACCAACCTGTAATTGCCCAAACAGGTTTTGAAACCTCACCCGATACAAAACATCCTGAACTGAAAGTAATGCGAGGCAGCATCAGTAAGCAGGTATTGATAAATGATACTTCCTTTACCTGGTATGCAGCTAATCAAAAATATTATTATCCCGACAGCGCTTTAATTAACACATTTAAAAACAACAGTAATTTGTATTTTATTGTGTTTGGCGGAACTTGGTGTGAGGATACCCAGTTTATCATCCCCCAATTTTTTAAGTTGCAGGAAATGAGTGGCCTGCCCGAAGATCATATTGCAATTTTTGGAGTAAACCGGGAGTATAAAAGCCTGGGGTATGTGGCCGAGGCGATGGCTGTAAAAAATGTACCCACCATCATTGTAATGAAGGATGGAAAAGAATTGGGCCGGGTGGTAGAGTATGGAAAAACGGGTATGTGGGATAAGGAGCTGGCTGAAATTATTAACCAACAAAAATGATAGGGGAATGTTTTGGGGGAGCTACTATTTTAAAAACAACTATCCATTTTTAATCAATATTATTTTACCTGATACTGCAATAAACCATCTTTATTTAGAAGAAATATTTTTCCATTAGCTGCCTTAATCTGCAATGCATTTTTAAAAATTTCTGGTAGTGCATATTCTTTTAAATCCAACGTACCAGGTTGGTAACGATACAAAACCGTATCTGTAAACCCATACAAATCTTTCCCAATCAACTCTACATTTTTCCAGTTACGAAATGGAATTTTATTTTTCAACGCCCCATAAATATCAAAAATAAAAAAGCCTTTGGCTGGGTCGTACAAATACACAAAACCATTTTGGTCGAATAGCTGATTGGGTGATGGCAGGCTGTCGAATAATTGTCTGAAATCAACCGTTGCAGTAAGTACTTCGCCATTATCATCAATCTTTTTTAATTTGGCGTCGCCTTCATCAAATACCCAGATATTATTGTCGTAGGAGTTGGCAATGGCTTTTACATTAAAGATATTTTGTTTTCGCAGATTGATGATATTGCGAACATTTAAAAAACGATCGAGTACCGCAATGGTTGCAAAATTTTGATAATAGAGCAGGAGTTTTAATGGATTGGTAACATC
>JANPAP010000042.1:0-2252 GCA_031429975.1 Chitinophagaceae bacterium | reverse complement strand
ACCAAACTATCAAAAGTTATTACTAAAGCTGGGGAGGTTTTTACATCGGAAAAGGTGAGGGATTATAAATTGGTAGAATGGGTGATGGAATATATGCGGCATTTGCAAATTGATATGAACAGCAAAGCCACAGCGCTTTTGGTTGAATTTGTTGGCAATGATTTGAGCCGTATTACAAACGAAATTGAAAAAATTACGGTAAACCTCGGCAACCGAAAATCGATTACCGAAGATGATATTGAAAAATTTGTTGGCGTTAGTAAAGAGTACAACGCATTCGAATTACAATCGGCATTAAGTAACCGCAATCTTGAAAAAGCAATTAAAATTATTCAGTATTTTGAAGCCAATCCCAAAGCGGCTCCCATACAATTAGTATTGCCGGCATTGTATGGTTTCTTTAGTAAATTATACAGTATTTATGGTATGACTGATAAAAGTGATGCGGCACTTCGTCCCTTATTTTATAATAACCCCTTTGCATTAAACGAAGCAAAATTAACCATGAAATCTTATGGGTATGAGGGCGTAGAAAAAACCCTGCTATTATTGCACGAGTATAATCTTAAAAGTATTGGTGTAAATTCTTTAGGCGTTTCTGGAGGGTCTCTATTAAAAGAGTTAGTGGTGAAGATTATGAAATAGGAGTTAGGAATTAAGAATTACGAATTACGAATTGTGAAACTTGCTGTCATTCCGACGAACGAGGAATCTGCTTAATAAAAAAACAAATGTTGAATTGATAATTGATAATTCAAATGGAGTTAAGGTAATTACTTTTTGAGTTGAATCAATACTTTCAACAATTAATCAATAAAGCAATTCAACCATCCAACAATTTACCAGCCATCTCCTTATCTTTTGCCAATTGAGCTTTCAACTCATTCAGGCTATTAAATTTTTGTTCCTGGCGTAAATATTTTTTAATAGTGATGGTAATTGATTCGCCGTAAATTTCTTTATCAAAATCAAAAATATTTACTTCAATAACCCGTAGTTTTCCATCTACGGTTGGGCGGATACCGATATTCATCATGCCCTTAAATATTGGCTGCTTGTTTTCTTTAAACGCAATCGTTACAGCATACACGCCGTTACCGGGAATTAATTTATTTGCTTCTTCAATTAAAATATTGGCAGTTGGGTAACCAATGGTTCGGCCCAGTTTATTACCTTCAATAACTTTTCCGGTAAAAAAATAATCATAGCCCAAATAGCGGTTGGCGGTTTCAATATCTGCAGCCAGCAAGGCTTCCCTAATTTTGGTGGAGCTGATCGTTATATCCTGTAACATAAATTCGGGAATTTCCTTTACTTCAAATCCATATTCCAATGCCTTATCTTCCAGCAATTGAAAATTACCTTCACGACCTTTTCCAAAATGATGATCGTGCCCAATGATGATGCTGTGTGGATGAAAAGTTTTTACCAAAAAATTTGCAATGTATTCATCGGCAGTTTGGTTGGCAAAAGCTTCTGTAAAGGGCACCACCACTACATGTTGAACTCCAAATTTTTCAAGCAATGCTAACTTTTCCTGCAGGCTGTTGATTAAAACCACCGGATTAGTTACAGTTGAAATTATTTGCCGTGGATGTGGATGAAAAGTGAGGATGACCGATTCGCCATTAACTCTTTTGCATTCGTTTTTCATCAACTCAATAATTTGTTGATGCCCACTGTGCACTCCATCAAATGTGCCAATGGTGATTACCGCATTTTTAAAATTGGGTAATTGTTGTATGTTGTAGTGTACCTGCATTTTTAAATTGCTGCAAAACTAAATGATAATTTATTACAGTGAGTTGATAAATTGATTTTGTAAATTGCAGCGTTATTAAGTCAAAAACAAAAAGTCAAAAGTCAAAACAGTAAATGAATTCGGAATCGTTTTCAAATCACCAAATCACCAAATCCTCAAATCTCCAAATCTTCAAATCTTCAAATCAAAAAATCAAAAAATCACCAAATCAAAATGTCTTTATACAGTAAACGGGGCGTATCGGCACAAAAAGAAGAAGTTCATGCAGCAACCCGGCATCTGGACCAGGGATTATATCCCAATGCTTTTTGTAAAATTTATCCGGATTATTTAGGTAAGGATGCTGATTTTATAAATGTAATGCATGCCGATGGTGCCGGCACAAAAAGTATTCTGGCATATTTGTATTGGAAAGAAACAGGCGATATTTCTGTTTGGAAGGGCATTGCTCAGGATGCCATTGTGATGAACCTGGATGATTTGCTTTGTG
>JANPAP010000041.1:0-2741 GCA_031429975.1 Chitinophagaceae bacterium | reverse complement strand
CTATTGACTACTTAACCACACAAATAAAAATGATTACAATAAAAAACATAACAAAAGCTTACAAAGGAATAACTGCTGTTGATATTGAGCAGCTGGAATTTCAGGTTGGCGAGGTAATAGGATTAGTAGGTAATAATGGTGCTGGTAAAACAACCTTATTCCGTTTATTGCTCGATTTAATCAGGGTTGATAGTGGCGAAATATTATCAAAAGGAAAAAATGTTGCAACAACAGAAGATTGGAAAAACTACACCGCTGCGTATATCGACGAAGGATTTTTAATAGACTACTTAACTGCCGAAGAATATTTTTATTTTATTGGAAAACTAAATCATTTATCCAAAGCAAGTGTTGATGAGTTTTTAAAACAATATCAATTATTTTTTGATGATGCTATTTTAAACCAGGGTAAATACATCCGTGATTTTTCAAAAGGCAATCAATTTAAAATTGGCATCATTGCAGCCATACTCAGCAATCCTGAATTTTTAATTTTGGATGAACCTTTTGCCAACCTGGATCCCAGCACTCAATTAAGATTGGTAGAAATGATAAAAATGATGGCGCAAAAAAAACAGATTTGCATACTTGTTTCCAGCCATGATATTAACCATGTGGCAACAATTTGCAGCCGAATTTTATTAATGGGAAAAGGGGAAATAATTAAAGATATTGCCGGAGGAGCAACCGCTTACGAAGAAATGCTGGGTTATTTCAAGGTGAAATAATTTCTAATGATTAAAACAGCCTTTCATATTAATCATGTAATAAAGAAAATTTAATTGGGGGGTTTAATAAAAATGAATAATTTACAAGTTCTTACAAACAAAAACGCCTCTGAAATATTAATTACAGGTGAATGTTGTAATATAAATTCCTATTCTCAAAATCTTATCAGATAAACCATTCCCCTAAGTTTACAATTGTGTTGAAAAAGTTTTTTTATGAAATTGCAATTGAAAAAATTGTTGTTATGGGTTTCTCTTATTATTATCATCCCGATAGTTACAGTTGGCTGTCCAACACCGGGCTATTACACGATTGGCCCAACTGGTAATTATGCATCCATTTCATTGGCAATTGCTGATTTTACAGGTTGTACATTAACCGGATCTTATATTTTTGAGCTTCAGCCAACTTACTTATCTATTGTTGAAAGTTTTCCCATTAGTATTCCATTTTTTTCAGGAGGTAGTTTGTTAAATACCATCACTATCAGGCCGCAAACAGGTGCAGGAAATTTATCGATAACAACATCAAGCAGTACAGGTACATTAATGTTGAATGCAGCCAACTATATTTTTTTTGATGGTAGGCCCGGCGGAACTGGGATTTTAAAAAATCTTTCCATCGAGAATACTAATATTGGTGCCGCCCCTGCTATACAGTTTTTAAACGATGCCAGCAATAACAGTTTTCAATATTGCAATATTAAAAGTGCGAACAACAGTGCTACTTCCGGCACCATTGTTTTTGGCATTGCTGGCACGGGAAATGGGAATGATAATAATTCTATCGACAATTGCGATATTTATGATGCAGCAGCTGCCACCCCAATAAATGCCATTTATCAATCAGGATCGGCAGCTCCAAAAGACAATAGCAGCAACACCATTTCAAATAATAAAATCTATAACTTTTTCAGTGCGGCCTCAAATATGAATGGCGTTTTACTGGCAGATAATGCAAGTGCCTGGATTATTTCCGGAAATAGTTTTTACCAGACTGCAACCCGAAACTTTACTGGAACAGGAAATATTTTTTCAGCAATTAACACTGCTTCCAATACTGTAAATGGGCTGACAATAATTAACAATTATATTGGTGGTACCGCTCCACTTGCTACACTAACAGCTATGACTTTTACAGGTAGCGGCATATTAAGTACAATAAATTTAATTGCTGGCTCTGGCAATACATCTATTGTTACAGGAAATACCATCCGAAACATTTCCTTTACCAGCAGTGCATTTGGCAATAACTCATTAATCAATCTGGTTAGCGGTAAATACAATATTGGTACTGCTGCCAATCCCAATATTTTGGGTAGCCAATCTGCCATTAATAATATTTCTGTATCATTTTCAAATTCAACAGCGTTTCCCAATAACCCAGTTTTTACTGCAATAACAGCAGGTAGCGGCACCCCTGATAATATCAATATTTCGTACAATACTATTGGCGGCATAAGCCTTACAGGGAGCTCTACTACTGCTTATTTTCTTGGTATTTATTTTACTGGAAATACTGGAACTTATTCTGTAAACAATAACATTATTGGAAGCAATACAATTGTTAATAGTATTAATAGCAGTTTAAATAATTATTTAATTGCCATTTGGGCCGATTCGAAAAACCCTGCTGTTACACACTCCATTTCAAACAACACTATAGCCAATATTATTAGCAGTAACACATCTACCGGCAATCCATTATATGGTATATTGGCACAGGGTACAAGTGTTTATAATATAAGTTCAAATACATTATTTAATTTAGTTTCAGCCTCAACATCTACAGTGCAATCCATTACTGGCATTTATGTTAATACGCCATCCAACGGTGGCCAAACCGTAAGCTCCAATACTATTTATAATTTATACAATACAGCAAGCACTGCAGCAGTGGGCCTTTCAGGTATTTATTATATCGGATCTGCTACAGCCAACAATATTGTAGAAAAGAATTTTGTGCATTCGCTCAATTTAGCGACTAGCAGTTCTTCCGGTTACATAATTGGG
>JANPAP010000040.1:0-4158 GCA_031429975.1 Chitinophagaceae bacterium | reverse complement strand
TTTTGTTTTTTCATCTTTAATGCTGTTGAGTAGACTGTCCATATCGCCATAGGTTTGTTGCCAGTACAGTCCGTTCATCACATCTGCAGCGGCTATCAACAGGGGCAGCATTTTCTTTTCATTCTCTGTAAGTTTAGACATATCTGCAGTAAGCTTTACCGAGGCATAGATCCCTAGTTTTTTTGCTGCATAAGACTCGGTAGTATCTTTTTTATTTTCTGCAACATTGGTATCGCCGTTATTATTACAGGAAACAGCAAATAGAAGAGCAGCAATTGCAGCTAATGGAAATGTTATTTTTTTCATTGTATGTATGATTTTTATCAACGCTTATTTTTCTTTTTTGTAACTGTAATATAAGCATAACTGAAGTTATTTTGAAACGGGATTATAGAACTGGTAAAAGTAAATGGTCAAAATTTTTAGCTGGGAATTACTGAAACTGCAAAGTTTATTTCACTTACCTTGGCACTTGGCATCATAAGCCGAAACAAACGATCTAGCCATGCTTTGTTGAGTTTTTACGAAACTGTTTTTTACCTACACTTTTGTTATGAAAAAACCGCAGAGATAAAGCACTCCCCCGATTTTCGACAAAGGCTTTTTATGCGATCGTTTTTTTCTTCGCTGTAAGTATTGTATGAAAGTCAATCTCAGTTTCTGATTTTTTATACGCCACTTTAAATGTTCTAATTTCTTCAAATTTACTGTTACTAAGTTGTGTTATCAGGGCGTTTAATTTATGAAAATAGAAATAACTTCTGTCTCCACTGCTGCCAACTTGAAAGTTAGATTTACTTGGGTCGCCTTCAACGAAACTTAGATATATCAGCCCATTTTCATTTAGTAATTTACTACAGTCAGTAATAAGTTTTATGCTGTCAGTTTGCGATAAATAAGGCAAACAAAACCCACAAACTATTCCGTCATATTTTGTTTTAATGTCGTCAATTTCTCTACTATCCATTATAGCGAATCTTGCTGCAGGATTATTTTTTTTTGCTAGCTCAATCATATTGGGTGAAATGTCAATTCCAAAAATGTCAAAGTCGAATCTTTTTGATAAAAGATACTTTGTAATATTTCCTGGGCCACAACCTATTTCTAAAATTTTTGCCTTGTCTTTTAAAATTGAATTGCAAATGAAATCATAAGTGTCATTATACAAGTTCAGGTTCATAAACTTGTCTTCATATAATGAAGCAATTTTGTTCCAAGTTTCAAAAGTTTCTTTATATCTGTCCATATTGTTTTGTATCCTCGGCTTCGACTCAGGTACTAATACAAAGTTTTTTACGAACCCATTTTATTATCCGAATTATTGTTTTGAAAAATTTTCCGAAATGAAATTAGATTGTTTTATTTTCAAATTTTTTCAAGAATCATCTTCTTCATTTCAACCACTTCGCTCTTCTTGAAGCCATGTGCTTCTATTTTGCCTTCTCCGGTTGTGTGAATCATTATTGTAGAAAAACCAACTAACGGG
Source organism: Chitinophagaceae bacterium (assembly GCA_031429975.1). Classification (GTDB taxonomy): domain Bacteria; phylum Bacteroidota; class Bacteroidia; order Chitinophagales; family Chitinophagaceae; genus Ferruginibacter. The sequence continues at coordinate 2,672 of JANPAP010000040.1, read as the reverse complement.
CAACTAACATCCACAGAAGATACCCGACTGAACGGAATTGTTTTTTCCTGGCCACTAAACAGCCCGGGATGTTTTAATGTAACGCCTTCTCCGGTAATTAAAATTTCAATTGGAAAAAGTTTGTTTCCTTTGGACAATCTTGCTGCAGTATATTTTTTCATATCATTAAATTTAGAGTAAACCACAAAAAATAAGTGCTGCATAAATGTATGTCATATTTGATTGATGCATTTAAAATTTCTATTGTGTCAAGGCGGGGCTTTCGTCACAACATCTAAAAACTAAAATCAGATTCAGTAAAGGCGCAAAACTCAAAATACCAGCTCGGCAAAAGTGAATGCTTTGATTTGTATTCAACAGATCATCAACAACCGGGTCTGTCCGTTTTTCTCTGTAGGGGCACGGTGAAGACAAGGAGGGACTTTACTTTCAGGATGATCAACCGCCAACTTCCATAAGTTACCCAGGCCCAGACTGACAGGCTGTGCATCCGGTTTAGCCAAATAGTGTAAATCAAAAAAATGTTCCTTTAAAAATGATTCAAAACCTTCATCGGCTCCAGCATAAAGTTTTTTAAGCTCATCACATATTTCGGGAATAAGCACTTTTTGTGTGGCTTGTGAATTGGGCAATATTTCACTCGACTCGCCATAGTAAGTACACAAAAAAGTATCGGCTGGTACTGTAGAGCGATCTACATGAAAAGAATAAACATCCGTTGGAAAAAACGGATAGGCATCATCCCGCTCATAGTACTTAATCAGATTAAGGGTTGGAGATGCGCCATGCGCTTTCAACAGCATCCAATCATTTAAAAGAATTTCTCGGGCAAGCTGCCCCTGTTCACTCAACTGAAGTTCGAGAAGCGCCTCCTGATCAAGTACCGCTATATTTTCGGTTAGCACTACCTTGTTGACAATCTCAGAAAAATCACCTGCCAGTTTACGTGTCCAGCAAATCGCATTCATTGCTCCATGAAAAGGAGTGGTAACAAGGTCTTGAAAATTTGTGACAGATTGAATTTGATGCTCAGCATGCGATAAATTGATCATAATGGTTTAAACAAATATAAAATCATTTTGTCAAGGTAGGGGTTCACAATAACAGCATTGTTTTTAAAATGGCAAAACTGAAAAACCTGACGGGATAGAAAAAATGCAATGTGAACGATTCGTTCCTTTAATATTTTCTTTGACGAATTCCGTTTTTATCAACAACGGTTAATGCTCTGGTAAAATCAATTTGATTGTTTGTTATTATTTCCTCTATAATCAATCCAGGTTCAATTGGATCATATTCATCAAGCCTCAAATAAATTACGCCTTTTTCAGGTTTGTAATTATATCTAAATATTAATTCACCGTAATCGCTATCAAAGGTCAAAATGGTTCTTTCCTCGGCAATAGCAATAGCCATAATTTCAGAATCCTTTATACTCGGAGGTCAGCTCCAATAGATACAATATCGTACCCTTTCTCTCTTAAATAATAAATGCTTTTGTAGGGGAAGTTTTCGTTGGCTAAAAGCTTCATGTTGTTAATTATGCAGACTTTTTAATTGGAGAAAATAGAAGCCCATCCTGCATGCATTCTTGTATGTATGAAAACACAGCCTGCAGAGATTGTTTGGAAAGCCTTGGATAATTTTCCAGAATTTGAGCTTCATTCCATCCTTGAGCAAGTAAACCAACAATATGCTCAACCGCTATTCTTGTGCCTTTAATTGTTGGTTTGCCAAGTAAGATTTCTTTATCAGATACGATGTAGTCTTTCCAGTTCATAACTCAAATTTAACTGATTTTCTTTTTGATTCATAGACTTTATTAGCATAACCGGCAACCAAGAGATATGCGACATTCAATAAAAATAGAAAAGAAAAACTTTGTCCCGGCGATGGTTTTCGCCGCAAAAACTAAAAATATAAATCTAATCTGGCGCAGGACAAAACTTGCGGCAATGCAAAGTTGGGCGAATCCTTTTCTTCAAACTATTAAAATTTTGTATTCCCTTTTAAATTGCTATTTAATTTTCCTCTTTCAAAAAGCAGCACAATAGCAATTCCAATGATGTAGGCAAACATGTCAATCCATGCAAAAGAATTTCCTATAATTGTTGTCGCAATTTTTGAGTCCTGAAGTCCGAGTCTGGTTACCAGATTTAAATATTGTAACCCTTCAATTGCAAATGAAAATAGTAATACGAATATTGCTGTCGTTAAAACAGCTGTATCCAGGAATGACTTCACAAAACAATAAATTAATATTACAACCAATACATCGCCAACATAGGGTCTGATAATTCTGTCATGTGCAAAAATGGCTATAAGAATTTCAGTAGCAAATAATATCACAGCTACAACAAAGTATCGTCTATTGAATTTTAGTAAAATGCCCATAAGAATTTGCCCAACGGGCAGGGCTTGCTGCAGGGCTGGAATTCATTGCTTGTCCGCCCGGAACCGCTGCTGATTAAAGATATAAAAGTACAGGTTAACAAACAAAAGCCCATGATTGAATGTCCAGCCCAGATGAAGCACAACAGCGATAAAATGCCCATTGCTCCAACGTCCAGCCAGCCTTGCAGCAAACCCCATGTTGGGCGTAGGTTTTTTCAGAACGGATAATGTTTTAAATATTCCACTTTAGGATTAATTTTTGTCCACTCGCCAATGCT
>JANPAP010000039.1:0-2247 GCA_031429975.1 Chitinophagaceae bacterium | reverse complement strand
GGTCCAAAGCCCCTCCAACGGAGGGGTAGGGGGATGCTTCCGAAGACTCTCTAGCAAACCAACGTACTGACAGAGAATTTAAAAACTGTTTATTGGATGAGCAGCCAAATGGCGATTGGGGGCAAACTATTTTGCGCCAGTTTTTTTTCAGTGCTTATCAATATTTATTGTACGAAAAATTGCAACAAAGTGCGGATGAACAAATTGCTGCCATTGCAGCAAAATCGTTAAAGGAAGTAACCTATCATTTAAGATGGAGCAGCGAATGGGTTATTCGGTTGGGTGATGGTACTGATGAAAGTCGCCAGCGCATGTTAAAAGCGATTGATGAATTGTGGTGCTATACCGGCGAATTATTTGTTGCTGCCGATTATGAAATAGCTGCCGGCTTCGATGTGAGTTTATTAAAAGATGACTGGATGAAAAAAGTAAGATCGGTATTTGAAGAAGCCACCCTGCCAGTTCCCGAAAATGTGTTTATGCAAACCGGCGGCAAACTTGGCGTTCATACAGAACAGCTTGGTTTTATTTTAGCAGAATTGCAATACTTGCAAAGAACTTATCCCGGTGCCGAGTGGTAAATACCTCCACCATATCAACAAAAAAAATCTGGCAAATTTTATCAACAATAACAGATCCGGAAGTACCGGTACTTACCATTACCGATTTAGGAATTGTTAGAGATTTAAAAATAAATGGGGATGAAATTGAAGTGATCATCACACCTACTTACAGCGGCTGCCCGGCAATGGATATGATTGCCATGAATATAAAAATGGCATTGCTTGAAAATGGATATTCCAATATAAAAATTACTACCGTACTGGCTCCCGCCTGGACAACCGACTGGATGACCGAAGAAGGAAAAAGAAAATTAAAAGCGTACGGTATTGCAGCACCTGATAAAAAAATAATAATTCCAAAGGATGGTGTTGAATGTCCTTTATGTAATTCAACCAATACAAAATTGTTGAGTGAATTTGGGAGCACTGCCTGCAAAGCTTTATATCAATGCAAGGATTGTAAAGAGCCCTTCGATTATTTTAAATGCCATTAAATTATCCTAACTTTCAAGCTGTCAAAAACTGTAGTTTATTATGAACATTGCAATTTATTTTGAAGAGGCTGCCCAGGTGTCGTTTGCATTTATCATCGGTGCAATCATTGGAATAGAAAGAGAATTTAGAAGCAAGCCCGCCGGATTTAGAACCATGATATTAATTTGTGTTGGATCCTGTGTTTATACCATTCTTTCAAAAGAAATAAATACCTCAAGTCCGGATAGGATTGCCAGTAATATTGTAACAGGCATCGGTTTTATTGGCGCCGGTGTAATTTTTAAAGAAGGCATTACGGTAAATGGCCTAACAACCGCAGCATTAATTTGGGTTACGGCTGCACTGGGGATGGCAGTTGGTTATCATAATTATCCACTGGCTTTGGTAGTTTCAATTATGGTGGTAATAACGTTATTTGTGTTGGAGCCTGTACAAAGATTTATAAATAATCTGCACCGTGTAAAAGACTACCGGATACGGACAATGGCTTTGGGAAATGATTTTAGAAGAGAGCTTGAAAATTTTTTGGTGTTAAATAATGTTACATTTCGTTGTATGAAATTGATAAAGGATAACCAAGATGCAGTTTACCTATACCGTATCAGCTCACCCGATCGAAATTACGATGCGGTAAATAATTTCTTACTAAATAGTATAGATGTAAGAAGCTTTGAAGTATAATCAACAAATCAATAAATAATGTCTTCAATTTTATTTGAAATAAAAAATGCTGTTGCATTTATTACGCTTAACCGCCCCGAAAAATTTAATTCATTTAATCGTGAAATGGCTTTATTGCTGCAGGAAAAACTGGATGAATGTGCAAACAATAAAGCAATAAGGGCCGTGTACTTAACAGGTGCTGGCAAAGCATTTTGTGCTGGGCAGGATATTGCCGAATTGGTTGGTGAAAATAAAATTGAAATCAAACAAATTTTATCGGAGCATTACAACCCAATTGTAAAACAAATCCGCAACCTTGAAAAGCCGGTAATAGCCGCTGTTAACGGCGTTGCTGCCGGAGCCGGTGCAAATATTGCTTTGTGTTGCGATATTGTTATTGCAGCCGAATCTGCTTCATTTATTCAGGCATTTAGTAAAATTGGGTTGATACCGGATAGCGGAGGAACTTTTACTTTACCCAGATTAATTGGTTGGCAAAAAGCAAGCGCCTTAATGCTAACAGGCG
>JANPAP010000038.1:0-4285 GCA_031429975.1 Chitinophagaceae bacterium | reverse complement strand
GCAACCCATTTGTCTTCGCTTTGAACAAATCGTTTGTCAAATTTTTAAATACTTTGTCCTTGTAGTGCCGAAGTAAAAAGTGTTAAGAGTATAAAAAGATATTTCATATTTGAGGGGTTTTGTAATATGGCGTACGACGGGAGTTTGTGAAAAAACTCCTGTTGCCAAACAAATATACACACAATGTGAAAAGTTCAAATGGAGTATAGTTTTTGTTATAAAACAGCATGCAATTTATACAAGGAAACAACCGCCATCAAACGTACTTCACTACTCCCGGCTATCAGGTGAGTGCCGGTAATGCAGTAAGGCTTATAGATGCCTTTATTGAAAAACTTGACCTGCAACAATTAGGGACAGGGTGTTCTGCGTAAGTTGATTAAAACTTCGGAGAACCTTTTATAAAGGCGCTTCCTGCATTTTTATTAGTAAGCTGCCTTTGTGCTGCATATTTAGCAAATAATACCTGGGTTTACTGAAAAAAAGGTTACTTTACCAATCAAAATTTAATATCCAATCTAAAAAACTATTTGTATGTATAAAATTCAACTCCTTTTTTTACAGAGAATTGGTTTTTCTTTTCTTTTTCTACCTTTTACAGTAAATGCACAGGTAGTAATTTCTCAATATTACGAAGGGGGTGGCACCAATAAATGGATCGAACTGACCAATATTGGTAATACAGCAGTTAATACAGCATCGCCCCAATTAAAACTGGCATTATGGTCGGTAACCGGATCAACGGGAAATATTGTGTTTACCGGTGCTGCAACCAATACTTATAATTTAACGGTAACCATTCCTGCAAAGGGTTCTGTGCTGATAGGAAATACAGGTAATGGCACCGAAGTGCCCTATCTTACTGCAACCAGTGCCAATGAAACTACTAATTCGGTTATCAATTTTAATGGGAATGATGGGGTAGCATTGCTCGATGCCAATAATAATATCATTGATAAATTTGGGGAAGGCATTAATGCTGCCGATGTGAGTTATGTAAGAAGTGCATCCATCAGCAACCCATCTGCAACTTTTATTTTATCAGATTGGACCAGCACTACTTTAGCAGCAGTACAAACTGCTGCCGTAGCAACGCCTCCAAGATTGGGCTATCAATTGGCACCGCTTTGTGTTGCGCCAGCATCACAGGCAACGGCATTAGGGTTTTCTTCAGTAACCAGTAATTCTATCAATGGATATTTTACTGCAACAGCAGCAGATGGTTACCTGGTAATTAGAAGTACCAGCAGTTCATTAAGCAGTGGTCCGGTTGATGGCAGCAATTATGTTGCTGGCAATTCATTAGGTGGTGGCACAGTAATTAGTAGCAGTGCATCAACAGCATTTAGTACAACCGGATTAAGTTCAAACACAGTTTATTATTTCTTTGTGTATGCCTATAATAATGTGAATTGTACAGGCGGTACAAAATATTTAGCAGCAGCTCCCTTGAGTGGAAATCAGGCTACGCCTTATCCTCCTTGTGTTGCACCTGCTAACAGTGCCAGTGCAATGGTCTTTTCATCGGTAACCAGTACATCTATGACAGTTTCATTTACTGCAGCTACTGCTGTTGATGGATACTTGGTTGTAAGAAGTACCAGCAGTACTTTAAGCAGCAATCCTATAAGTGGAACAGTGTATGTTGCAGGCAATAGTTTGGGAGGTGGAACAGTTGTAAGTGCTGGCAATTCAACTTCGATAAATCAAACCGGCCTTAGCGGATCAACCACTTATTATTTCTTTGTGTTTACTTATAACAATGTAAACTGTACCAATGCACCTGCATATAATTCAACAGCATTAACCGGCAACAGGGCAACCGATCCTGCAACACTTAGTTATTATTTTGGAAACCTGCATTCGCACAGTAGTTATTCGGATGGCAATGCAGATAATACATCCAAAATACCAGCTGATGATTATGCTTTTGCAAAGACAGCCATGTGTATGGATTTTCTGGGCATTAGTGAGCACAATCATGCAACCGCTGGAATGTCTATTTCAAATTGGCAACCCGGAATTGTACAAGCAACAGCAGCCACTACCAGTAATTTTGTAGCCATGCACGGGCAAGAGTGGGGCGTTATTGGAACCCAGGGAACAGCAGGTGATCATGCAGGGCATGTGATCGTTTATGGAATGGATTCTTTAGTAGGATGGGAAGCTGGCAATTATCAGATTAATGTTGCAAAAAGTACTTACTTGGGCACTGGTGGATTGTTTGATATTATCAACAGGCATGGCAACAATGCTTTTGCAAGTTTGGCGCATCCGGATAATTACGATTATAATAATGTACTAAATATTGTTTACGATGTTAAGGCTGATGATGCAATAGCAGCAACTGCAATTGAGAGTGGGCCTGCTTTTTCGCTTGATACTACTTATACCAATCCAGCCGCAATTGGGTATTATGCATTTTATAAAAACATGCTTGCAAAGGGATATCATCTTGGGCCTAGTATTGATCATGATAATCATAATCTAACATTTGGGCATACTGCTAAAACAAGATTGGCCATCATGGCCACGTCATTATCCGAAGCAAATATTTTGGATGCGATCCGTAAAATGCGTTTTTATGCAACTGAAGATTGTGCAGCAAAAATCAGCTTTACAATCAATACAAGTATTCCAATTGGAAGCATCGTTACTAAAGCAGGTGCCCCAATAATTTCTGTATCTGCAATTTTTACAACCAATGCCATTACATCCATTAAATTAATGTATGGTGTTCCGGGCAGTGGTACTGCAGCAACAACTTTAACATCAACTACCAGCAGCACTTTAAACTATACCCATACGGCTTTGGCTAATTTGGCTACTGGTTATTATTTTATTGATATAACAGAAAGTACGGGTGCAAGAATTATTACAGCACCCATTTGGTATACCCGAGATAATGCTGCATTAAGGCCCGAATTCCTTACTTCACTTTATACCGTAAATGAAACCGACAGGGTGATTTTAAAATGGACGGCCAACAATGAACCGGCTAATGAAGTGTATGAAATTCAGCGTACGGTTGATGGGATTTCATTTTCAAAAATCGGATCAGTAAACGGAAAAGGAGCAACGCAATCGCAATTGAATTATGCAATGGAAGATTTAAATCCTGTAAATGCATTGGCTTATTACAGGCTTGTACAAAAAGCGGCCAATGGCAAAATAACTTATTCAGAATTATTGGCGGTTGATCGTTCAGCAAAAAAGGTATCTTATTTTGTTGCCTATCCTAATCCTGTAAAAAATATGGTAACAGTAAAATTGGTTAGCACTCAAATGGCAAAAACCAGTGTACTGATTGTAGACATGTCGGGCAGAATTGTAAAAAATATTCCTGTTCAATTAAATAATGGCGATCAATATTTACCGGTAGATATGACGGGTTTGCAAAGTGGTACTTATTTAATAAAAACAGTTTTAAACAATCGGGTGCAACAGCAACTAATTAATAAACTATAAAAAATAATTAACCATGAAAGGCCCGCTGATTCAGTTGTACAACCGACGAAACCATAATCTTTTGTAAAAACAATTTTCAGTATAACTGCAATTTGGTTAATAAAAAAAGAGGCTGTCTCGTAAATAAACTTTTTGAGAATTTCTTCGGATCCCTGATGGAGAGACAAAGTCGTTTAAACGAATCTCAGAGCGATTATTTAATTATGAGATAGCCTCTTTTTATTTTTATTGAATTACTCAGGTTTTTTCCAATTCAGAAACCTGCGTGTGACCGGTGCTCATGCCACTCATGACATTGCTTACATCTACAGCAAGTCCTTTTGCAATGGCCATTCCTAAATTCATATCAGCCCTAAAAAAATGACACAGCTGCCTGTTTACAATCAGTTCTTTTTTAGGCCCGCTGATACCACTCATGGCGCCTACTATATTGCTCACCAGATTGTGGCGGTCGTAATCGTTCATCGCTTTGTTGAACAATAAGCCGGGTTGGGTATAGTGATCATTTTCGCCTTCACCATTTCGGTCGTACCAGTCAGCCACATTTGAGTCCAGTTGCCAGGCTGGCTCTTTGTAAGACTGATCCGGATAAATATCATCAAAGCTGTTGGGGAAATAATTGGGTGCATCTTCTCCATTTCCATTTACCGCCATAGCGCCATCACGCTGGTAATTATTTACGGCATAAGGGCAACGGTTTACGGGAATCTGTTCAAAGTTGCTTCCTAAACGGTGACGGTGGGCATCAGGATAAGAAAGCAACCTCCCCTGCAGCATTTTATCAGGGGAATAGCCAATGCCATCCACCACATGCGCC
>JANPAP010000037.1:0-8090 GCA_031429975.1 Chitinophagaceae bacterium | reverse complement strand
TCCAAAACAAATATGGAAGATATTAAAGCCGAAAATAATCAGGTAATGAGTGTATTGAATGTACAAACCGGCGAGTTGCAATTTTCATTATTGGTAAAAGGTTTTCATTTTGAGAAAGCCTTAATGGAAGAACATTTTAATGAGAATTATTTAGAGAGCGAAAAATTTCCAAAGTCAACTTTTAAAGGACTGATTACAGATATTGCAAAAGTAAATTTTTTGAAAGATGGAAATTACCCGGTAAATATCAATGGCGATTTAAACATGCATGGCGTTAGTAATAAAATAAATGTTGCTGGAACCATCTATATAAAAGAAGGTGCAATTACCGGAAAATCTGTTTTTAAATTAGTAATGACCGATTATAAAGTGATCATCCCAAAACTGGTGGAAAACAATATTTCAAAAACAATTGAGATTACTGTAGACTTCCTGTACAACAAAAAAATGTAAACCATTCCAATAAAAAATCATGCTGAGTAAAATAAAAATAATAGCCCCCTTTTTGTTGATAAGCTTTTGTTCAATAAAAGCTCAAATAACAGACACTACTGATTTAATGGCACAATTAGAAAAGGAATCAAGCAACAACAGCACTAATTATACAACCGCTACTTTTAAAACCACCCGTTTGGTAAACGGCCATTCGGTAGAGAATGTAGCCAAAGGCGTAATGGATGTAAAAATCTCTCACCGTTTTGGAACTTTAAATAATGGTGCCTATCAATTGTTTGGATTAGATAATGCAACCATGCGGATGGGATTCGATTATGGCATTACAAACACACTGATGGTTGGCATTGGACGCAGTACCTATCAAAAAACATTTGATGCATTTTTTAAAGTAAAACTCCTGCGGCAATCTACCGGCAAACACAAGATGCCGGTAACCGTTAGTTATGTGCCCACCATCGCATTAAGAACATTGAACTGGGAAGATCAATCAAGAAAAAATTATTTCAGCAACCGCTTATCCTACACTCACCAACTCATTATTGGCCGCAAATTTTCTGAAGGGACCTCTCTTCAAATCATGCCAACTTATATCCACCGTAATTTTAATGAGCAAACTTTTGAACCAAACGACCTTTTGGCAATCGGCATTGGTGGCCGTCAAAAACTCAGCAAACGCATCAGTTTTAATGTAGAATATTATCAGCTGCTACCTAGTTATAAAATTACCGGCACTTCTAATTCATTATCCCTTGGGTTCGACATTGAAACCGGAGGCCATGTATTTCAATTGCATTTTACCAACTCAAAAGGAATGACAGAGAAATCTTTTATAGGTGAAACGATCGGCACTTGGGGAAATGGCGATATCCTTTTCGGCTTCAATATTTCAAGAGTATTTACCATCAGCAAAAAACGCTAACCTCCACATCGCATTTATTTAAGTCAGCAACAGCCTTTGTTTTGGCACTATAGCATTGTTCCTTTATTTTTGCACTGTTTACTGGCAGATTTGTTTATTGTTCGGCCTGTAGCAGTTATTACAACTGAACTAATAAACGAAAGCAATTCTGCATATCTTCTCTCAGATTGATGATCGTTTAAAAGTTTCAGTACATTATTTTTTTTTGAAGTCAGCATCAGCACTTTGGGCAACATCGTGAAGCCTGTCCTGAGTTAAACGAAGGATCACTCACTTGTACGGCTGATTTTTTATTGAACTTAAATTGAAGCGAATGAAAACATTACAAGATTGTTTAAAGGAACGCATCCTTATTATAGACGGCGCCATGGGCACCATGATACAGCGCCATAAGTTAGAAGAAAAAGATTACCGTGGTGAGCGTTTTAAAGATTGGCATACCGATGTTAAAGGCAATAATGATTTGCTCAGCATCACCCAGCCACAAATTATTGAAGAAATTCACAAACAATATTTAGAAGCTGGTGCTGATATTATTGAAACCAACACATTCAGCAGTACATCTATTGCACAAGCCGATTACGATATGCAGGCGCTGGCTTACGAATTAAATCTGGCATCTGCAAAATGCGCCAGAAATGCTGCGGATGAATACACAGCAATGAATCCTGATAAACCAAGATTTGTTGCAGGTGCCATCGGCCCATTAAACAAAACGCTTTCGCTTTCGCCAGATGTAAACAATCCGGGTTTCAGATCCGTAACTTTTGATACGGTTGCAGCCGCTTACACAGAACAGATAAAAGGATTGGTTGATGGCGGTGTTGATATTATTTTAATTGAAACCATTTTTGATACCCTGAATGCCAAGGCAGCTATCTATGCTTTTCTGAATTTCTTTAAAGCCCCCCTGCCCCCCGAAGGGGGAGGGATGCCCCAAGATATTAGCAACCTATCTAAAATAAAATTTGCTGCTCTAATCCCCCCTTCGGGGGGCAGGGGGGCTTTGCCAATAATGATAAGTGGAACCATAACAGATGCATCAGGAAGAACTTTAAGTGGCCAAACCCTGGAAGCATTTTATGTGTCTGTCATGCATGCAAACCCAATCAGCATCGGATTAAACTGTGCCTTGGGTGCTTCTGAAATGCGGCCTCATATTGAAGAGCTGAGTCAGATTGCTGGTTGTTATACATCTGCCTATCCCAATGCTGGTTTACCCAATGCATTTGGTGAGTATGATGAGCAACCTCATGAAACTGCACATATCATTGAGGAGTGGGCTAAGGAAGGTTTTGTAAATATTGTTGGTGGATGTTGCGGAACAACACCGGATCATATAAAACATATTGCTGAGGAAGTGAGTAAGTTTAAGCCTAGGGAATTACCAGTGGTGGAAACTTTACTTGCTGATTGAACCACAAAGACACGAAGTTTGATTTAGAAAAAAGGTTGAACCACTAAGACACAAAGGCACAAAGAAACACGAAGATTGATTTTGAAATAAGGATGAACCACTAAGACATGGATGCACAAAGAAACACTAAGGTTGGTTTATCAAAATTTAAATAAAAAAAGGTTGAACCACAAAGACACGAAGGCACAAAGAAACACAAAGTTTTATGTATCAAAAATTGTCTGATAAGGAAGAATGGGTTGCAACACAGATTGTAGATATTGCTATAAATATTCACAAGCAATTAGGACCGGGATTATTAGAAAGTGTTTATGCAAAATGTTTTTATTACGAATTAACGAATAGAGAAATAAGCTTTGAAAGAGAAAAACAAGTTCCAATAATTTACAATGATTTAATAATTGATGATGGGCTTAGATTAGATTGTCTGGTTGAACAATTGGTTATTATTGAGTTTAAAGCACAGGAAAATTATCACTCAGTTTGGGAAGCTCAATTAATGAGCTATTTAAAATTGACAAAAAAGCGGTTAGGATTTTTAATAAATTTTCATGTACCATTAATGAAAGATGGCATCAAAAGAATAATAATATAAACTTAGTGCCCCTTTGTGCCTTCGTGCCTTTGTGGTTCAAAAAAAAACTTAGAGCCTTTGCAGTTCAAAAAGATATGAATACAATCAAACCATATTTAAGATTAAGTGGCCTGGAGCCATTAATCGTTCGACCAGAAACTAATTTTATAAATGTTGGAGAAAGAACCAATGTTACCGGCAGTAAAATGTTTGCCCGCCTTATTCGTGAAGACAAATACGAAGAAGCGTTAGCTGTAGCCCGTCAACAGGTTGAAAACGGAGCTCAAGTAATTGATATTAATATGGATGATGCCCTGCTGGAAGGCGTGCAAGCCATGACCACATTTTTAAATCTGGTACAATCCGAACCTGATATTGCCAGAATTCCCATCATGATCGACTCATCGAAATTTGAAATTATTGAAGCCGGGTTAAAATGTGTGCAGGGAAAATGTATTGTCAACTCCATCTCTATGAAAGAAGGCGAAGCAAAATTTATTGAGCAGGCATTCATTTGTAAAAGTTATGGTGCCTCAGTAATTGTAATGGCTTTTGATGAAACAGGACAGGCCGATACTAAAAAAAGAAAAGTTGAAATCTGTAAAAGGGCTTATAAAATTTTAACCGAGCAGGTTGGTTATGCGCCACAAGATATTATTTTCGATCCCAACATTTTTGCCATAGCAACGGGCATTGAAGAACATAATAATTATGCAGTAGATTTTATTGAAGCTACCCGTGAAATTAAACAAGCCATGCCACTTACTAAAGTGAGTGGTGGTGTTAGCAATGTATCATTTTCCTTCAGGGGAAACGAGCATGTTAGGGAAGCCATTCACAGTGTATTTCTGTTTCATGCTATTAATGCAGGCATGGATATGGGCATTGTAAACGCAGGCCAGTTGGCCGTTTACGACGAAATTGAGCCCACCTTAAAAGCGCTTTGCGAAGATGTGGTACTCAACAGAAATAATGACAACAATGAGACCACCGAAAAAATGATTGCCTTTGCCGAAACCATCAAAGCAAAAGGTAAGGTGATAATAAAAGATGAAAGCTGGAGAAAAGAATCAGTAGAAAGTCGTTTATCGCATTCATTGGTAAACGGCATAACAGAATATATTGATGCCGATACCGAAGAAGCAAGATTGAAATACCCAAGGCCATTGGATGTGATTGAAGGACCACTGATGGATGGAATGAATGTAGTAGGTGATTTGTTTGGTAGCGGAAAAATGTTTTTACCGCAGGTGGTAAAAAGTGCCAGGGTGATGAAAAAAGCAGTGGCTGTTTTAACACCCTTTATCGATGAAGAGAAAAGAAAAAATGCCCCCCCACCCCCCGAAGGGGGGATTGAGGAAGAGCAGTATGCCTACGAAACTGCCGACCCTGTTTTGTACGGATTATTAAAAGAGTTTGTAAAAAATAGCAGGAGCAATTCAACACAGGCAGAAAATGCATTGTGGCAAATGCTGAGAGACAAAAAACTCGGCGGCTATAAATTCAGAAGACAATATATCATTGGTGCTTTCATTGCTGATTTTGTTTGTTTGTCAAAAAAATTAATCATTGAAGTTGATGGTTTGATGCATCAATTACCAGAAAATATAATCAGTGATGAAGAAAGAACCGCCTGGTTAAAAGAAAAAGGATTTAAAGTAATCAGGTTCACAAATGAAGAGGTAACAGCCAATACAGAATCTATTCTAACTAAAATACTATCAAAATTACAAGCCTTACCAAACATTGAAGTGGCCGCCAAAATCCCCCCTTCGGGGGGCGGGGGGGCTAGAATTCTTCTGGCCACCGTAAAAGGTGATGTGCATGATATTGGAAAAAATATTGTAGGCGTTGTGCTGGGTTGTAATGGATATGATATTATTGATTTAGGTGTGATGGTATCCACCGATAAAATTTTAGAAACCGCCATCAGAGAAAAAGTGGACATTATTGGATTAAGTGGTTTGATCACTCCATCGCTGGATGAGATGGTACATGTGGCACATGAAATGAAACGCCGGGGCATGAACCTGCCTTTGATGATTGGAGGTGCAACCACTTCCCGAATGCATACGGCAGTAAAAATAGCTCCACAATACGATGAAGGTATTGTGCATGTTTTGGATGCAAGCCGTAGCGTAACCGTTGCCGGTAGTTTATTAAGCAAAGAACAAAAGCCGGCTTTTTTACAAAAAATTAAAGCTGAATACGATCAATTGAAAATTGATTTTGATAATAAAAAATCAACCAAACAATATTTAAAATTTGAAGACGCTCAAAAAAACGGAGCTGTTATTGATTGGGCAAATTACAAACCCGTTACTCCAACATTTACCGGCACAAAAATTTTAGACAATTATCCTTTGGCAGAAATTGCCGGATACATCGACTGGCAGCCCTTCTTCATCGCATGGGAAATGCACGGAAAGTTTCCTGCTATATTAACGGATAGCATCATTGGTGTTGAAGCCACTAAATTATTTAACGATGCAAAAATATTATTAAAACAAATCATTGATGAAAAATGGTTGACAGCAAGAGCTGTTGTTGGGTTTTGGGAAGTCCAAAAAACGAGTGCTGACACTGTTGAAATCAACAATCAAAATTCAAAAATAAAACTCGAGTTCCTGCGCCAACAAATTAAAAAAGCTGCAGGGCAACCCAATATTTCATTGGCCGATTTTATAGCTCCAAGCCCAACCCCAACAAACAGTATTTCAAATCAAGATGCTACTGAAGCCCCTTCCCAAAGGGAAGGGGTGGAAAAACTGGGCTTCGGATACGAATGGGCCGACCCTATTACTTACCCACTTTTAAAAGAGTTTGCTCTCAAAAACAGATTTGAGCCAACTAACGCAGAAACCGTTTTATGGGATGAATTAAAATCGAAACAATTATCTGGATTTAAATTTAGAAGACAGCATATCATTGGAAATTATATTGCTGATTTAGTTTGCCTGGATAGGCTATTGATTATAGAAATTGACGGACTGATTCATCAACTTCCAGAAAATAAAGAGGCCGATGAAGTTAGAACTCAATGGTTGCAAAATCTCGGATTTAAAGTAATTCGGTTTACAAATAACGAAGTTATTGGAAAGCTAAATGAGGTTAAAGAAACGATTCTCCATGAATTAAATAATCGCCCGAGCATAAAAGAGAGTAACAATCTAAGTTCCCCCGTCGGGGGGCAGGGGGCTGACTTTATGGGGGCTTTCTCTGTAACCATTCAAGGCATTGAAAAACACATTAAAAATTTTGAAGCCAATTTAGATGACTACAATAAAATAATCTTACAAGCATTAGCCGATCGTTTGGCAGAAGCCTTTGCCGAACTACTTCACAAAAAAACAAGAACGGAATATTGGGGTTATGTTTCTGAAGAACATTTGAGTTACGAACAATTAATTAAAGAAGAGTATTTGGGAATTCGTCCGGCGCCGGGTTATCCTGCCTGTCCCGATCATACCGAAAAATATAAATTGTTTGAATTGCTGGGTGGCGAAGAAGCTACAGGAATTCATTTGACCGAATCCTTGGCCATGTTTCCAGCCTCATCCGTTTGCGGTTGGTATTTTGCACATCCCAACAGTAAATATTTTGGTGTAGGCAAAATTCAAAATGATCAATTAGAAGATTATGCAAAAAGAAAAGGAATGAGTTTAGAAGATGCTACCAGATGGTTAAGACCCATTTTGGAATAACTTAATTTAGCATTAAGTATTTTATAAAACAGCCAACAAATATTATCAGCATATACAAATACATTGAAAATAATTTTTACACCATATCGTTTGGCAATTTTGCTATTGCTTTTTTTACCTTCCATTTCATTTGCGCAAACAAAGAAAAAAGAACGTAAAAAAGAGTTCTATTTTTCATGGGGTTACAATAAAGAATGGTATACCCGTAGCACTGTAAAAATCAACCAGCCATCACTAAATAATAATTACAGTTTTGTAGGTATTCAAGGGCACGATCATCCTGGTTGGGATGAAGGTTTGTTTACAAAAGAACTTACCGTACCACAATACAATTACCGCATAGGGCTTTTTATCAACAAGAAAAAAGGACTTGCCATTGAAATCAATTTCGATCACACAAAATTTATTTTTTCCGATCAGCAAGCCTGTTTAAAAGGCACTCTTAATAAAAGAGCAGTGGATACCATCATCAACTTTAATGCGGATAACGGTTTTTATTATTACCTCAATAACGGCGCAAATTTTTTACTGTTCAATATTGTTAAACGCTGGCACTGGTATGCAACCAAAAACGAAAAAATAAAAATTGACTTGTTGGGCAAAGCTGGTATCGGCCCGGTTATTCCGCATGTACAAAACAGTTTTTTTGGAAAAGCCAATGAAGATGGATTTCAGTTTGGTGGCTGGAACATTGGCGTAGAAGCCGCACTGAGAGCCACTTTTTTTAACAGGGTTTATTTAGAGTATTGCAACAAACTCGACTATGCCCGGTTTTCAAATCTAAAAGTTTACCAGGGTACTGCCAAGCATGCTTTTGGTACTTACGAAATGATTTTAAATTTGGGTGTAACATTTCCGGTTGGCAAAGCAGAATAATTTTTGTTGCAACTGCAATCCATATTTTATTGTAAGAGTAATTACATTTACAAAATAACATTCAACAACCATGCGTATCATTTCTTACAATGTAAATGGCATCAGAGCCGCTTTTAAAAAAGGTTTTATTGATTGGTTAAAAAC
>JANPAP010000036.1:0-2123 GCA_031429975.1 Chitinophagaceae bacterium | reverse complement strand
AAGAAGAAACCGCCCGGGTTTATAAAATTGGTCATGCCACTTCAATGGATGGCATTAATTGGATAAAAGAAGGCAGGGCAATTATTCCCGATGTTTTAAATGCGGATGAATGCCAGGCATTGCCAACGGTTGTGTTTCATCAAAACAGGTATCACATGTATTTTTGTTTTAGGGAAGCCATCGGATTCCGTAAAAATAAAGAACGTGGTTACCGCTTGGGTTATGCCTATTCGGATGATTTGATTAACTGGGTGAGAGATGATGCCAATGCAGGCATTGGATTTTCGGATGATGGCTGGGATTCGGGAATGCAATGTTATCCTCATATTTTTAAATGCGATGATAAAATTTATCTGTTATACAATGGCAATGAATTTGGCCGGAAAGGATTTGGATTAGCCATTTTAGAAGATTAATATTTTGACTACAGCAATCAATTATACCGTAAAAAAAGCTACCGAAGCTACTATCTTATCGCATCTTATTTTGTGCGATGAAAGTTTTGTTCCGCCATTAAGTGACCGGGTAAATTTGGCTGAGTATGCCAAAAAGATTTTTGAAAAATCCATCAGCTTTGAAGCATGGAAAAACCAACAGAATTTGATTGGATTGATAGCCGCCTATTTCAATGAAACCCAGCCCCCATCCGCATTTATAACCAATGTAAGTACGGATAAAAATTTCATGGGATTGGGCATTGCGTCTCAACTTTTAAAAAATTGCATTGGTTATGCCAAAGAAAACAATTGTTTTGAAATATATTTGGAGGTTAACAGCAAGAATTTACCTGCAATAAATTTTTATAAAAAACATCATTTCATCCAAACGAAAATAAAAGGCGACAATCTTATTTTAAAATTTGAAATAAAAAATAAATAATGAGCAACCAAAGAGATTATAATCAGGAATTAAAAGATACAGCCGATCATAAATATGCATACAATTTTGATTTTGATGTGATGCATCCATTTATGTTGAAATCATTTATTCCATTTTTTAAAGCCGGTAATTTTTTAGAACTGGGAAGTTTTAAAGGTGATTTTACCAAACGCTTTCTCCCCTACTTTGATGACATTACCTGTGTGGAAGTTTCGGACGAAGCGGTGGCCATTGCAAAAAATACTTTTGGCGATAAAGTGAAATTTGTGCAATCCCTTTTTGAAACAGCCGTGCTTGAAAGCAAATTCAACAATATTGTTTTAACCCATGTACTGGAGCATATTGATGACCCTGTGGCTGTATTAAAAAGAGTAAATGATGAATGGCTGGCGGATGATGGCCGTTTCTTTTTGGTATGCCCCAATGCCAACGCTGCATCAAGACAAATTGCAGTAAAGATGGGTTTGATCAGTCACAATTCAGCCATCACTCCTGCAGAAGCAGAGCATGGTCATAAAATTACTTACACACTGGATACATTGGAAAGAGATGCCCGTGCTGCAGGATTGAATGTGGTTTACCGTTCCGGGATTTTCTTTAAGGCACTTGCAAATTTTCAATGGGACCGGTTATTAAATACCGATATCATTTCGAAAGAATATCTGGATGGATGTTTTGATCTTGGACAAAAATATCCTGACCTATGTTCAAGTATATTTCTGATGTGTGAAAAAGGCAAATAATGTTTTGCTGAATTTTATTGAATTACGGAGTGAATTATTTTACAAATTTTTTCAACATCTTCAAATGCCAGGCTATCATATAATGGAAGGCTCAAAACCCTGCTGGCAATATCTTCCGACACATTACAGGTTGCAGCATTCTTAACAAATGGTAATTTATTAAGGGAAGGATAAAAATAACGACGGGTTAAAATCTGTTCATCTTGAAGTAATTTTCTAACCTCAAGCAATTGTAATTCCGTTTTAAAAACTATTGGGAAATAAGCATAATTATAATTTGTACCCGGCAATGGAAATGGCCGGCTGATGGAACTTCCTTTCAACAACAATTCATATTGTTCACTAACTTTTTTTCTTTTATCAATCAACTCAGCAACTTTGGGCAAATTACACAACCCCATCGCCGCATGAAACTCCGAATTTTTTCCATTGATGCCTACCGAATAGTATTCATCGCCAATATGGCCAAAGCTGCGGTACAGGTATAATTGTTTGGCAATG
>JANPAP010000035.1:0-5570 GCA_031429975.1 Chitinophagaceae bacterium | reverse complement strand
GATGATTTTGAAGGAAGCAAATCGGGTATTGATCTTCGTTTTCCTGCAATCAGTTGGGCATTGGCATCTACACCAAAAGCGGCTACCAATGGATTAAATAACAATGATCTTTTTCCTGAAGCTTCATTAACTGCTCCATCGTACAATTATGGTAAGAACAGGGCGAAGCTTGCCTGGTACCAGATTGAGCCAACCTTGCAACAATTTAAAGGCGTTAATAATCCTGTTGGAGAAAACAGAATTGATTTGAGTGATCCAAGAACCCGGTTGGTAAAACAAAGCGAAATTTTTCCGCAGCGTACCACCGATTTTGGTCAAAATCAATTAACCACTTTCGATCTGGCTTTCTATCCAACAGAAAAAGGCCCTTATAATTTTGACGACTCACCATTAAGTATAGACGCAAATAACCGGTTAAGAAATCCTAAAAAAAGATGGGGTGGTTTAATGCGCAATATCGACCAAACCGATTTTGAAACAGCCAATATTGAATTTATCGAATTTTGGATGCAAGATCCTTTTGTAAATACGGCCAGCCGGCCCAATGCATCTAATACAACCGGAGGTAAATTATATTTTAACCTGGGGAATATTTCGGAAGATATTTTAAAAGATGGAAAACGTTTTTATGAAAATGGATTACCCACTCCCAATTCAGTATTACCTACTGATACTACGATTTGGGGAAGGGTGCCACTTAACCCGATTCAGGTAACCAATGCTTTTAGTAACGATCCGGCCGACAGGGTTTTTCAGGATGTAGGTTTTGATGGAATGGATGATGTTGCAGAAAAAATAAAGCTGGGGCCTTACCTTTCAAATTTAAATGGAATTCTTAATACCACTGCATTACAGCAGGTTCAGGATGATCCTTCATTGGATAATTATGTGTGGTACCGGGATGCGAATTTTACTGCCAATGATGGTATTTTAAAAAGGTATAAAAACTTTAATAGTCCGCAGGGGAATTCAAAAGTAAATGATGGTTCTGCATTTTCTTCAGCAGCTACTTTATATCCCGATGGCGAAGATTTGAACCGGGATAATACCATGAATGAAAACGAAGAATATTTTCAATACATTGTAGATATTCAGTCTCCGGCAAATCCTGCAATGAATATCGGAGCCAATTTTATTGTTGACAGAAAGGAAGTGGCCATTACCGGTTTGCCAGATGGAACAGGCCGTAATGAAACCTGGTACCAGTTCAGGATTCCAATTGGGTCCTTTAGCAAAAGGGTAGGTAATATTCCCGATTTTAAATCCATTCGTTTTTTAAGAATGTTTTTAACCGACTTCGACAGTTCGGTTGTATTGCGTTTTGGAAAACTGGAACTCACCCGGAATATCTGGCGCCGTTTTCCATTTAAAATTGATGAAACCGGTAACTATGTTCCGGTGGTTACCGATGTTGAGTTTAATGTAAATGGCGTAAACATTGAGGAAAATGATAAACGTTCTCCATTACCTTACCGTACGCCAAGAGATATCCAGCGGCAACAGATTCAAAGTAACAACGGTGTAAATCTTTTGCAGAATGAGCAAAGTATGTCGTTGCGTTTTTGCAATCTTGGAATTGGTGATGCAAGAGGGGTACAACAAACTTTTGCCAACAGAGATCTCCGGCAGTTTGGAAGATTATCCATGTACATTCATGCAGAAAATTATATAAAAACACCCAACAATATTAAAGACAAAGATTTAAATGCCGTAATCAGAATCGGAACCGATTTTGCCAATAATTATTACGAAATAAAAATTCCATTGATCTTAACTCCTTTAACAGCGGGTACTTTAAACCCAAATACGGATGCCTATAATGATTCGTTGTGGAATATTTTAAACAGCCTCGATCTTGATTTAACAACATTACCCAAAATAAAAGCAGAACGAAATGCAATTGGTGCTGCACCGAATGTGCCATACCGAAAACCACAAACTAACGGCCATACCTACTCGATAATGGGCGATCCAAATTTAGGAGAGGTAAGAGGTATTTTAATTGGGGTTGAAAATGCTAAAAACCCAAGTGCCTGTGGCGAAATATGGGTGAATGAATTAAGGCT
Organism: Chitinophagaceae bacterium; assembly: GCA_031429975.1. Classification (GTDB taxonomy): domain Bacteria; phylum Bacteroidota; class Bacteroidia; order Chitinophagales; family Chitinophagaceae; genus Ferruginibacter. The sequence goes on along the minus strand of JANPAP010000035.1, from coordinate 3,504 downwards.
GAATTCCATCAACGAAGAGTCGGGGTATGCAGCCATGGCAAGAGCCGATATTACCTTGGCCGACTTGGGAACCATCACCGGATCCATATCAACACACAGCACCGGCTTTGGTACGTTGGAGCAACGTGTAAACGAACGCTATCGGGATAATTTAGTACAATTTGATGTGGCTACTAATTTAGAATTGGGCAAGCTGTTACCAAAAAGCGCCGGTATCTCTATTCCATTTTTTGCCAGCTATTCTCAAATTGCCAGCAATCCGCAATACGACCCATTCGATATGGATATTAAGTTAAAGGATAAATTGGCGGCGGCAAAAACATCGGCTCAAAGAGATTCTGTAAAAAATGCTGCAGTAGATTTTACCAGTACCAAAACCATCAACTTTACAAATGTTCGTAAAAACAGAACGGGTACTGCTAAACCCAAAATTTATGATATTTCAAATGTTGATGTAAGTTATTCTTATATCAGCACCATTTCTCACAATCCATTAATTGAAAGCAATGAGGTTACCCGGCACCGGGGCGGTTTGGGATATAATTTTGCACCGCAGCCAAAATATGTAGAGCCTTTTAAAAAGATTAAATTTTTTACCAAACGCAAAACACATTGGTTCGATTTGATAAAGGATTTTAATATTAATCTGGCACCTTCTCAATTAAGTTTCAGGGCCGATATTCAGCGGCAGTTTGGCGCTGTAAGGCCTCGTAGCATTGGATCGGATAAATATAAAATTCCGGAAACTTATGATAAGTATTTTACTTTTCAGCGGGATTATATTTTACGTTGGGGCTTTACAAAATCTATCAATTTTGATTTTACAGCCAGCAATAATTCAAGAGTGGATGAACCATTCGGACGGATAGACACGAAAGAAAAAAAGGATACCGTTTGGCAGCGTTTGCTGGCTGGAGGAAGAAATACGTTGTATAATCATACCGCAAATATTTCCTACACTTTGCCAACCACAAAATTCCCCTTGCTCGACTGGACATCGGTAAATTTAAAATACCAGGCCACCTACAAATGGATTGGTGCATCCCGGCTGGCAATTGATTTGGGAAATATTTTAGAAAACGGCCAGTCGAAAGAAGCCACGGTACAATTGGATTTTACAAAACTGTATAATAAATTTAAATTTTTTAAAGCCATCGATCAACCCAGGGTTGTAGGCGGCGTTAAAAATGAAACAACCCGTACAGATACTATTTTCCGGAATGTAATAAGAGATGGCATAAAAGTGAAGGAAGTAAAAAGATTAAAAATTGTAAAAATTAAAGACCCCAATGCCATTCCGGATGTGGGAACATTAGCCAGAATTTTTGGCAAATTGGTAAGCAGTGTTAAGCAAGTAAATGCATCCATTTCTGAAACCGGTAATACACGTTTACCAGGTTATATAGACAGTACCCAATACATTGGCCAAAACTGGAGCAGCATGCAACCCGGAACCGATTTTATTTTTGGTAAACAACCCGATACGGCCTGGTTAAATAATGCTGCAAAAAAAGGCGTGATTACCCGTAGCAATGAATTCAGTACCATATTTCAGCAATCGTTTAATCAGCGCTTAACGCTTACTGCACAGATTGAGCCGGTAAGGGATTTAACCATTGCTTTAAATCTCAACAAAACATTCAGTAAAAATTATACCGAATTATTTAAAGATACCAGTGGTACCGGAAATCAGTTTGGTCATTTAAGTCCGTATGCCGGTGGTGGTTTTGATATCAGCTATGTGGCTTTTAAAACCATGTTTGGAAAATTTGATCCCAATAAAATTTCTGAAACTTTTTTAACTTTTCAGGAAAACCGAAAAATTATTTCTGAAAGAATTGGAAAGGAAAACCTGTATAATGTAAACAGTGGAAATACCAACGCCAATGCAGAAGGATATTATTATGGTTACGGCAAATATGCAATTGATGTATTGATACCGGCTTTTGTGGCGGCCTATTCTGGCGATGATGTAACCAAGGTTTCGCTAATAAAACAAAGCAATGCCAATATCAAATCAAATCCTTTTAAAGGGTTGTTGCCAAGGCCTAACTGGAAAATAGATTATACCGGTTTGAGCAGGATTCCGGGATTGGATAAAATATTTACAAACGTTACCATTTCTCATGGTTATTCCGGTAGCCTTAGCATGAATGGATTTACATCAGCCTTATTATATCAGGATGTTTCCCGTTATGGATACCCATCATTTTATGATACGGTTTCAAAAAATTATATGCCTTATTTTCTGGTTCCGAATATTACCATTCAGGAGCAGTTTGCACCCTTGTTTGGTATTGATGTGATGTTTACCAACCAGCTGCAGGCAAAAGTGGAATATGTAAAGCAACGCACTTTAAGTTTAAGCCTGGTAGATTTTCAGTTGAGCGAAACCCGTTCTACAGAGTTCTCTATCGGTGCCGGTTACCGTAAAAAAGGAATGAAATTATTTGCAGGGTTAAAGCTTCCTAAATTTTTAAGTAAGGATGGAGGCAAAAAACTGGATAATGAAATAAATTTTAGATTCGATTTAAAAATACGGGATAATGTTACGGTTAATAATCGCCTCGATCAGGAGTCTACATTGCCCACAGGAGGCAGCAAAGAAATTACGCTAACACCCAGTATCGATTATTTTTTAAACAGCCGGGTTAACCTCAAACTCTTTTTCGATCAGCGAAGGGTAACGCCTTATATTTCCTCCAGTGCGCCATTGGTAAATACCAGGGCCGGTATTCAGGTAAGAATTTCGCTGGCACAATAATATAATTTTGAAATAATTTAAAAGAGTCGCTGCGGATTGTGGTGACTTTTTTTATGCGTAATGCTTTGCCCTATAAACTGCCATTTTAAAAATGTATTTTATTTCTATGTTTGTTTAATGTCGTATATCTTAGCGTTGGCTGCAACCTTAAATCAAAATTTCGTTTATGAAGAAATATTTTTTACACGACGGTTCTCAACAAGCAGGACCTTTTGACATTGAAGAACTTAAAACTAAAAATTTAAATCGGGACACACCTATTTGGTTTGAAGGGCTTGAAGAATGGACAACCATTAGTAAGGTTGACGAACTAAAAGAAATCATTACAGCGACACCACCACCTTTTGCAGCAAAATTATCATCGCCACCACCAGTTCAAAAACCTGCGACACAGCAAAAGGTTTTCGTTGACAAACCAAAACAAAGTAGCTCTACAGCACGGAGACTGTTGATTATTGGCGGCGTAATTGTTCTTGCTTTAATCGGACTTTTTATTTATAACCAAATACAACATCAGCAATATCAACAAGACAGAGAAAGCACAATCAATGCAGAAGAGGACACAAAAGCAATGATTAAAAAAAATATCACTTCTTATGTGACAGCAGAACGAAATGAATATACTTACAGCGAATTAGGAGGAATTTCAAACTTAAAAATTAGCGTTACAAATAGCACGGACTATGTTCTTGACAAAGTACGAGTGAAAGTAATTTATATGAAAGCTAATGGAGAAGTAT
>JANPAP010000034.1:0-4076 GCA_031429975.1 Chitinophagaceae bacterium | reverse complement strand
CGGTTGGTTTCGGTGCTGCCCTTTTTAAATTTTACAATCATTTCATTGGGCACATAATCCATTTCCGTTGATTCGTTTACTAAAGTTTTGGATGATGGAGCCTGGTAGCCCTGTTTTTCGGTGAGGGCTGAATTGTCTTTTTTACATCCTGCAAAAATTGCAACGGAAACCACTGCGGTTATAAAAATTTTCATGCTCATAATGTAATTTTTTAATTGTGTATTACAATTTACAATTATTAATTAATTACATACAATTAAATAATCGGTAGTACTAAAATATAATTAAAGTAGTGGTTTGGTAAATCAATTGCACATTAATTTAAAAATATTGGTAATTATTTTTTAATCAGTTGATCCAGTTTACCATTAAGTTCGTTTAATAAAACAAATTGCTTTGCCTGGGTATCAAATAAAGTTTTGATTTCATCTTCCAACAACAAATCTATTTTTTGATGAAGCCCCCTGATCTGCATTTCGGCTTTCAGGTTAATCATATAATCGTTCTCTCCCCGTTTACGGTCTTTCTCTTCTTGTCTGTTTTGGCTCATCATAATAATGGGAGCTTGCAATGCTGCTATACAGGAAAGAATGAGGTTCATTAAAATAAAAGGGAAGGGGTCAAATTTATATTGAGTTAGTGCCACTACATTAAATAAAATCCAACCAAACAAAATGACCAAAAATAAAATGATAAAACGCCAACTACCGCCAAACTCCGCCACTTTATCCGAAATTTTTTGACCTGGGGTTAAGATTTCATCGGGTGGGTTCAACAAATTTTGAAGGATCAGTTCTTCAGACTGGATGGTTTCCCTTACTATCTGGTGTAATTTGCTCAGGTGTTGATTTTCCACCTTAAACAATTGGTCAACTTCTTTATTGTTCATACATAACTTTTAATAAAAATCAATGATGACTAGTTTTTATTTTTAATAAAATTCGAAAAAGAAAATATTATTTATCAAGCAGCAACCCTTTGTAAAATAACCTTACATGGCAGAGAGGAAGTTACCTTTATCATATGATTTTTATGAAGCGGAATTGCAAAATAATCTCCAGCAACCAATTGATTGATTTCGTTGCCTACAATAATATCGCAGGTGCCTTCTATAATCAAAAACTTTTCATGCTCATCATCGTGTACTTCTTGCGGGGCATAATCTTTTAACCAAACAATTGCGGTAATGGCTTGGGGAGTATATCCTATAATTTTTGCAAACACATCATCAGTATCCGATTTTACCATATCGGTTCTATTTAACCAAGGGCTATAATCTTCAATGGTAGATTGTGCATGCAGTATAGGTGGATTGGAAACAGGTTCACCGTTTTGTAACCGTTCGGAATAATCTATAGTGGCCATTAAAAACGGCTTTACAATTGGATTGGGTTCAATAGTATTTTGTAAAGAATACGCTTCAAGTGATAACTCAATAGCCTCCATTTCTTCTTTCACTTCGGGGTAAAGCTCCAACATTTGCAATACTTCTTTTGTCTCTTCATCGGAGCAAGCACCTAAAATATATTGTTCCAATATACCACTATCAATAAATTCTTTTCTGGTCAACATTATGCAATTCCTTCCTTTTTTTGAATGACTAGTTATATAAATAAACAAAATTATTAAGTATTTGCTTGATTTATAAAAACCATCTTATAATAAAACCTAAATTTAATACAATAACTAAATAAACTCTTTACAAGTAAATGCTACATTTTATATGTATTTACGAAAATAACAGCATGCTGGATTTTTTATAAAAGTATTTGTTATATCACAACTAGCATACAAAAATAAGCTGCTTTAATAGCTCCTGCAACTATAGTTTTTTTATGCGGTCTTAGTATAAAAAAACTCATCGGAATAAAAGCACTATTGAGTGAGAGAATGATGGAGCCATTGATTGAAATGATGCCCATATTTACAATACTGCCAAAATATTTTTTACAATTGTATTCATACAATTAAATTTTAGAAAAGTAATTATTTAATCTTTGAAATATAAATAGCCATTTTCATGGGCATATCCTTTAAAAATAAAACCTTCATCATACAAACCAAAAAGCCGAAACCCTTTTACCTGATAATAATCTCTCAAATAAAATAAAGGCATAAACGGATATTGAGGTTGAATGGTATGAACCATTTTAGTTTTTTTATTTTCCCGTTCATACTCCAGGCTGGTTAACCCGTATAAACTATTTTGCTTTAAAATGATAAAGTAGCTTTCTTTGGCTTCGTAATAACTCATACCGTTTTCTGCAATCAAATCATAAACAATTGGAATGATTACTTCGTTGGTATTACTCAAAATCCCAGCTTTGCCATTTTTATATACCAATATAATGTTGCTAATTTTTTTTACAAATAAATTATTTAATGAGGTATTTCCACTTTCATTTGTTTTTAAAACAACCCTATATTTTGTTTCATTATCTAACCGGTAATCTGCCAAACTTAATTTTTTCAATTCACCTATTATAGAGTCATAAATTATGGGGATGATTATTTTCCCTTCCTTATCAATACTTCCAAATTGAAATTTGCCCCTGGTACGATTACCTGCAATAAACTGGTTGCCAAAATAAACCAGTGAGTCAAATTTTGTTTCGATTATTTTTCCATGCGATATCAGCCCATATTGATTTCCTTGTTTATAAAGGATGGATTCTCTTTGAATGCTCGCCTGCTTTTGTACAGTTATCAATTGTAATCCCTTTGGCAGGTTTACCAAAAAACTTACAGAATCATTTTTATATCGCAGGCTATCGGATGTGATTTGATAATAACTCAGGTCGACATTCGATTTTATTTTTAAAAGCTTATTGGGTATTTCTGAAGCCTCTACTATTGTAGGAACTGGCGCATCAGATTCCGACCCCATTTCTACCATCTGAACCCTGGGCTCATTATAAAAATCACGGCTGCTGTTTTTCATTTTATCCAACGCTGTACTGGCTAACTCAGAATTAGGTATTAACTCAAAATGATCGTTACTATATCGAATGCAAGATTCATGAAGTCCTGTAGCATCCTGATATTTATAAAACACAAAAGGGGAACCGCTTGTAGTTTTTATCAATTTTTGATTACTTACTTTTTTTAATAACCAGTTTGATATTTGTTGCTTTTCATTATCATAAATTGCAATGCTAAAAATTCGGTTTCTGTATTCATCTCTTTCAAAAATTGCCAGCAGGGTAAACTTTTCGGTAAAGCCTACTAAATTTCCAAAATCTCTTTCATCATTTACGCCAATGCCTTTTACCGTTTCATTAATTAATTGATCTCCTTTTAAATTAAAAAGTGTGCAATTTTCGGGATGATAAGGGTTTTGAGAACCGATGATACAATGTTTATAAACCAAAAAATGTTTATAGGGTTGGTTCGATATAATTAATTTATTTTTAAAATAGAGTCCGAAAACACGATGCATTTTTTGTTCCAGCTTTACAGTTCCATTTGTAAAATGTATACTGTCGTAACTAATATTGAAATTGTTATATTGAAAATAATCAGCTTTTAAATAACTGATTTCATCATAGGCTGGTTTTACTATTATTTTACCTTTCTCATCACTCAGGCCATATTTATTTACCAACCGGTATGGTACCAGCACTTGTGCACTGAGCGATTGCAAAACAAGTACAGCAAAAATTACAAATAAAATTCTCATTAAAATGATTCTGGAAATGATTAATTGAATGACAAACCCTTTTATAAAAAAAATGAAAATACAGATAAATAGTCAGGGTGGAAATTTGATACCCCAAATTAAAGATCAAAACAATAACACTTAAACCCTGATTGTTTAAAATCAGCATTACAACAACAAATTAAAGAATATTGCAACGTCCATTTTTATTATCGAATTTATTATCAATTCAAACCCAAATTTCAAGCTATTTAAAGCCGAGGTTGTTTTCATATTTCTCCCTTATCTTTGCGACCTAAAAACTAAACCATTGGCAACAAAGTTTTCTAAAGAAACCTACTTATACTGGTACGAAATGATGCTGTTATTACGCCGTTTTGAAGAAAAAACCGGTCAATTATATGGCATGCAAAAAATA